>CALIMD010000172.1 GCA_938028645.1 uncultured Alphaproteobacteria bacterium | reverse complement strand
GTCTTTACTCTGTCCAAAAACTGTTGTGGATCAAACTTAGGTGGGGTGATCAAATAGAGTTGACAACTTGAGGCATTAGTCATTTTTTGAAATTGAGTTTAGAAACCAGCATACTCTATTCTTTATTTTTATAAATACTTATTATCTTATCCAGCATTGAGATTGCTTCTGCCCTAGGACGCTGAAATGTGTTCCGACCTATTATTGATCCTGAAGCCCCTCCATCTCGCAACTGGGAAATTTCAGTAAACAATCCCTCTAAATCTTTTGCTTCACCTCCCGAAAAGACAACTAGTCTCCTCCCATTAAAAGACGATTGCACCACATGCTTTATGCGATCACTTAAGGTATCAATTTTTATTCCATTACTTTCGTAGGCCTTCTTGGCAGCGTCTAATTCGAGATGATTGGTGGGAGGTTTTACTTTTATTATATGGGCGCCAGCTAGTGCCGCCATGTGAGCAGCATATGCAACTATATCAATAGCAGTCTCCCCTTGCTTAGAAAGGCCTCCACCGCGAGGATAAGACCAAAGCACAACCACTAACCCGAATGCTTTTGCTTCTTCCGCTATTTCTTTGAAATCAGTCATCATGTCGAAAGCAGCATCCGACCCTGGGTAAATGGTATAACCCACAGCAGAACAACCCAGTCGTAAAGCTTCTTGAACTGAACCAGTTATCGCTTGGTTGGGGGCATCTTTTTCACGGGAAAGACTGTTTGAGCTATTCAGTTTCATTATTGTCGGTATCTGTCCCGCAAAAGAGTCGGCGCTTGCCTCTATCATTCCAAGGGGAGCTGCATGAGCAGATAACCCTGCATCCAGGGTCAATTGGAAATGATAACGCGGATCGTAGGCGTCTGGGTTTGGTGCAAAGCTCCTTGCCGGTCCGTGTTCAAAACCTTGATCAACTGGCAATATCACTATCTTACCCGTTCCACCTAGTCGACCTTGCATCAAAATTCGTGCTAAATTTGCTTTTGTGCCAGGTGAGTCGCTTTCATAATTATCAAGTATTTTTTTTACGGCTCTAGTAATTCTCATTTCTGTTCTTCCCTCGTTTCGTGAAACCTAAACTAATCTATTCATAATGTCTTGGCTACGATCGCAGCAGTGTCGGACATACGGTTTGAAAAACCCCATTCGTTATCGTACCATGATAAAACTCTAACTAATCCACCATCGATCACTTGAGTTTGACTTAGATCAAATGTTGAACTGTGTGGATTGTGATTGAAGTCGACGGATACTAAAGGTTCGTTATTTGTGCCAAGCACGCCCTTTAACGGTCCTTTCTCGGAAGCGGATATAATTGCTCCGTTTATCTCGGCAATGGAAGTACTACGTTTAGGAATAAATTTAAAATCTATAAGACTCACGTTGGATGTGGGTACTCGAATAGCTGTGCCGTCTAGTTTCCCCAGGAGTTCGGGCATTACTAATCCTACCGCTTTTGCGGCTCCTGTAGATGTAGGTATCATAGACGTCGCTGCGGAACGTGCTCTATGCAAATCGCCATGGTAGGTGTCGAGGGTTGGTTGGTCACTCGTGAACGCGTGAATAGTAGTCATATAACCCGACTCAATGCCGATTGCGTTGTTTAAAACAAAGGCTACAGGTGCTAAACAATTAGTAGTGCAAGAAGCGTTAGAAATTACTGTATGCTCAGAGGTGATTTTATCATGGTTCACTCCATAAACTACAGTCAAATCGGCTCCGTTTGCGGGAGCAGATATCACAACCCTTTTAGCACCAGCATCGAGGTGCATAGCTGCCTTTCCACGATCGGTGAAAATACCCGTGCATTCGAAGACGATGTCTACATTTAACGCCTTGTGAGGTAGTTGTGCAGGATCCCGTTCGGCGGTCACTTTAATAGGACCCTTGCCTAGATCAATTGTGTCTTCTTTTACAATAATTTCGCCTGGAAAGGGACCATGGTTGCTATCCCACTTTAGCAAATGGGCATTTGCTTCTACTGAGCCAAGATCATTTATAGCAACGACTTTTAAATCATCTCTATTACTCTCATATAGAGCTCGTAAGACTAAACGACCAATCCGGCCAAATCCATTAATTGCAACGTTTACAGCCATATTCTTCCTCCTGGTATTTGTTCTTGTTTGTTACGTACTTCTTAATTATTATAAAATTAGCTCTTAGCTGCTTCAATTATGGCGTCTTTTGTTATATGAAAATGCTCGTACAAGCCAGTGGCTGGTGCTGAAGCACCAAACCCATCCATTCCAATAAAATGGTCTTTATCTGAGAGTTTTTTGTCCCAACTTTGGCGGACCCCTGCTTCGACTACAATAAGTTTTGAGTTTGGATCGATAACAGACTCTTGATAGCTTTTACTTTGCATATCAAAGAGTTCACAGCATGGCATCGAGACGACAGTTGTCGCTATATTTTCTTTCTCTAAGAAGTTTTGAGCCTCAAGAGCCAGAGGTACCTCGGAGCCTGTCGCGACTATTGTAATAGCGACAGAACTTTTTTGACTGCCTTTCAAAATGTACCCGCCATATCCAGAAAGATTTTTTTCTGCCACCT
>CALIMD010000171.1 GCA_938028645.1 uncultured Alphaproteobacteria bacterium | reverse complement strand
AGGCTTGTGCAGGATATAAAAATGAGATCCAAATCTAAACCAGAAAAAACGTCTAAGACGGCTCTTTTAATGGAGTCAGGTGTAATCATTCCTGCGCGATTGTCGTCAATCTCAGAAAATGTTGCAGATTTGACGATTTCTATTTTGTTTCTCTTGAAATATTCCCTTATTGGTTGATTAACCGATTCGACATATGGAGTTAGTAAACCAATTCTAGTGGCATTGAGCGTTTTTAAAGCAGCAAGGCATGCTGTGATAGGCGTTGTAATTGCAACATCTGGGTGAGCGATTTGAAGAGCTTCTTCTATTTCTTTCTCACCTATAATTACACTGGCTGATGTGCATCCATATGCGATAACGTCGAACGAAACACCCGGAAGCAGGGTTTTTGCCGCATTAGTTAATAATTGCTTCATTCCATGAAGCGATTTTGGTGTGACCTCCGGTTCCATCGGTATACGCGTAGTATAAACTTGTGTTCCTTCAATTGGATGCAGAAGTCGGAACAATTCGTGTTCGATAACATGATCAGTGGCCAAGGCGACCAAACCCATACGGGCTCTGTGTGCTATGACATTTTCTATATCAAAAGGAATAGTTTCCAGATTTTTCGACATTTTCATTACATTCCGAGGGCGACGCCGTCGTGACCGGGGTCGGCCCCTCCGTCCATTTGACCATCTTTGATCCTTATTCCATGAACAGCAGCAATACCAAATGTTAGAGGACTTCTCTCTACCTTATAATTTTGCCCTTCCAGACTATTTGTCACATATGTTGGAATTCTGTTCATTACATCGATAATATTACTCGTGGACGAAAATCGCGGTGCTGACACCGCTTCAAGCATTGTCATGTCAAAATCAATGACGTTTAGAATGGCCTGTAAAATACCCATTGCAATCTGTGTTCCTCCAGGTGCTCCAAGAACAATATGTGGCTCACTTCCTTGCGACACTATCGTAGGAGCCAGTGATGTGAAACGACTTTTCCCAGGAGCTATAGAACCAGCCCGACCAGGCCTAGGGTCGAACACTCCCATTGCTCCGTTATACATAAAGCCTAAGCCATCAGTGATAACGCCCGATGGCATGCCTAGTGAGTGAGTCATCGTCACACAGTTTCCTTTTTCGTCAACCACTACAACATGCGTTGTGTCTTTTGGCTCAGGCTGGCTAACCCTTTCCACATTTACCTTATTTCTTAACTCAATATTTTTTGCGCACGATAAAGCATGCTCCTGTGATAGAAGTCTCTCAGTAGGAATTTTCACAAATTCCGGGTCCCCCACAAACATTTCTTTATCCACAGTTGCCTGCTTCATAGCTTCTGCCACTATCCGAATATATTCAGAAGTGTTATGGCCGATTGTACCTAGATCAAAATGCTCAAGAATATTGAGCATCTCTAGTAGCATGATACCCCCTCCAGGAGGGTGGTTGGTCGCGACTTCAAATTCTCTATAGGTGCCCTTTAAGGGATCAGTGACTGTAGTGGAATAGCTTGATAGATCGTCATAGGATAACAGGCCGTTATTTTTTTTCATGTCTTCTGCTATTTGTTCAGCAATTGATCCTGTATAGAAAATATCTGGACCTGATTTGGCTATTCTTTTAAGCGTTTCATCCATTCCGGGAATCTTTACCCGATCCCCAATTTTCTTAAGGTTTCCATTTTTGTTAAAATACGCTGCTGCTCCTGTTCTTGAAAACTTTAGTCGTTCATCTACCCCAACCCGACCATAGCTAGCCCCGTAGTTCCACCAAAACGAGACGTGAGGACGAACTATGAAACCGTTTTCAGCATGGTTAATTGCTGGAGCAACCACGTCAGCCCAATCCCATGTGCCAAAGTTTTCTATCGCTTCATAGTAGGCCCTTAAGCTACCAGGAGTTGTGATTGCTTGGTAACCCAAATCATTCACATTTCCTTTTAAAACAAAACCAAATCCATCTCGTGTCTCTGATTCAATAAGTGATTCCCACATATCGGGAGTGGCTGCCAATGGAGTCTTTCCATGAAAATCGATACATGTATGAATTCCCTTTTCTGGAATTTTTATTTGGCAGTTTCCAAAACCAGCGATACCACACATTTGGGGGTCCACTGTTCCTTGAACGAGAGCAGCAGTTATCGCGGCGTCAATAGCATTTCCCCCAGCCATTAAGACACGAGCACCAGCTTCTGCAGCCTCAGGTTGCGCAGCAACTATCATAGCTTTAGAGGACATCAGCGTAACTCCTTTATAAAGTTAAGTAGCTATATTGAATTTAAAAGAACAACTATCTTTTTGCATTTTGTATCGCGCGCCAAATTTTCTGAGGTGTGGCTGGCATATCAATATGATTTATTCCAAATTCCGATAAAGCATCAACGATGGCGTTCATAACGGCGGGCATTGCTCCCGCGCATCCGGCTTCGCCGCATCCTTTAACGCCTAATGCATTGGTGGTTGCAGGAGATGGTAGACTCGAGAAATGAAAATTAGGCACATCGGAAGCTCTAGGTAATGCATAGTCCATAAAGGATCCAGATAAAACTTGTCCATCATCATCGTAAACAACGTCTTCCATCACTGCCTGTCCCAAGCCCTGGGCTACTCCGCCGTGACATTGTCCTTCGACCAGTAGAGGGTTCACTAAGACACCAAAATCATTCACCATGTAATAATCATCAAATTTTATACGTCCAGTTTCTGGATCTATTTCAACTTCACAAACATGGCAACCATTCGGAAACGCGGAGGGGATCCCCTTATGGTCGAGTTTAACATCAAGACTGTCAGGGAGATCGGGGAAACCTTTTAATTCTGTTTTCAGTTTTGCAGACAGTTCTGACAATGTTATCGATTTATCCGTTCCAGCGACAACCATGGTCCCATTTTGAAATTCAATATCCTGGATTGAAGTTTCGAAGACATGCGAGGCGACTTGTTTAGCTTTTTTTATTACCTCAACGCTTGCTTCGACTATGGCACCACCGGATGCCATAATGGACTTGGAACCGCCTGTGCCACCGCCAGTAATCAATTCATCACTATCACCCTGCAACAGACGTATTTTTTTGAATGGTATACCCAGATAGGTGTGTAGAACTTGTGCGAATGGAGCAGCGTGGCCTTGGCCATAGTCAAGGGTACCGGTGATGATAGTTACATCACCATTATCTTCAAACCGTATTCCACCCATTTCTGTTTCAACCGGCGCTGTCACTTCTAGGTAGTTGCTGACCCCGATTCCTCTCAGCAGCCCCTTTTCTTTGCTTGCGCTCTTTCTTTTTGTGTAATTTTCCCAATCGGAGAATTCTAGCCCAGTCTGCAAAATAGCTGGAAAATTGCCGCTATCATAACACTGTCCAGAAGGAGCTTCATAAGGAATTTGATCTGGCTGAATATGATTTCGTTTTCTTAATTCCATTCTATCAATATTCATCTCGCGGGCAGCAGTCTCGATAAGACGTTCCATATAATAATTAGCCTCGGGACGACCGGCGCCTCTATATGCACTAATCGGAGTTGTATTGGTGAAAACACACTTGGTATTCACTTCGATGAGGGGTGTTTTATAAACACTAGTTATATTCTTAACCATATTATTAGTTGCCATATTTGGGCCAACAGCTGCTAAATAGCCTCCCAGATTTGAATGCAGGAAAAGCCGAACGGCTTGAAATTCTCCAACCTTATTCAAAGCCAGTTCAGCATAAACTTCATGGTCGCGGCCTTGCTGGTCGGATAGAAAACTCGATGACCGCTCTTCAGTCCATTTAACAGGGCGCCCCAAAACCTTCGCGGCATGAAGTAAACATATATATTCCGGGTAGACGAAGCTTTTCATTCCAAAGGAACCGCCAACATTTCCCGTTAAGACACGAATTTTTTCGCGCTCGACATTTAGTAGTGCGGCGAGTTGATTCCGCATTCCAAATGCACCCTGGCATCCAATTCGCATTGTGAAACATTCGGTTTTCGAATTGTAATCTGCTAATGCGGAACGCGGTTCCATCGAGGCGACTACGACCCTATTATTTCTAATATCAATACGACTTACATGATCTGCAGATTCAAATGCCTTATCGACTAAACGTGGATCACCGAATTGAAAGTCGAGGGCAACATTCTCTTTCACGTCATCATATAGTGTGGGAGCACCGGTTTTGGCCGCTTCGCGCGCTGAAGTTACAGCGGGTAGGATATCCATATCAATGTAGATCATCTCAGCAGCATCTCTGGCAGCATTAGGGGTGTCTGCGATAACACAGGCCACAGGATCGCCAACAAAGCGTACTTTGTCCGTTACCAACGAAGGTCGATCCGGTTTTTTAAGAGGCGAACCATCCTTACTTTTTAACTGCATCCCACAAGGGAGGTTTCCATAATTGGTTAAGTCATGGCCGGTAAGAATAAGTAATACTCCCGGTATTTGTTTGGCTCCAGAAAGATCAATATTTTTAATAACTCCATGGGCGACTGGGCTCCGAACAATTGCGGCGTAAGCTTGATTGGGGAGCTTTAGATCATCAGTGTATTCCCCATGGCCACGCAATAACTGCGGATCTTCGGTCCGGGAAACTGATTGCCCAATCGCATATTTCATTTCTTCATGATGTACTTCAGCAGACATTTATTTACTCCAAAAATTATGTTGAACTGGGCCTTGGCTTGAATAATGCTTTATACTTTTATCTTTCTAACCGTTTTTGGAATTATCAATGGGAAAAGAACTTTTTCAGGATAAATATTTAACAGTTTTAGTGTCAGGAGGCTTTAAGAAAGTTTGTTATAGGGAATGGGGCACGCCTAATTCTAAAAATGTTCTTATATGTGTTCATGGTTTATCGAGGAACAGATTAGATTTTGATACAATAGCTGCTGCGCTATCGTCGCATTACAGAATTTTAGCGATTGATATGCCGGGTAGGGGAAATAGTGATTGGTTAGATCAACCTGAGGACTATAAATACCTTATTTCGAAAGATAATCAGTTTCCAATATTTCATAATGTGCTTAATGCTTTAATTGCTCGTTCAGAGGCGGACTGTGTTGATTGGATCGGTACCTCTATGGGCGGTTTGCTCGGTATGGAATTGGCTTCTAAAACAAATAACCCCATCAATAAATTGGTTTTAAATGATATTGGCCCGTTTGTGAGCGCTGAGGGTAGGGCGGGAAACGCTGCGTTAGCATCCGCGGCAGGAATTTACGACACAAAAGAAGAGGCCGTCCAGTTCGTTCTTGAAAGTAAAAAGGCTTTTGGGCCTTTTACTGCTGAAGCAGCTCAAAAATTTGCTGCAGACAGCTTGATCAAAACGGATACTGGCAAATGGCAATTACATTATGATCCAAAAATTGTAACTGGCAGAGAACCAGGGGCTACAAGTATTTGGCGAAGCTGGGAAAGAATATCATCGCCAGTGCTAACTATTTGGGGAAAAGAGTCCAAGTTATTAACAGCAGAAACAGTATCAAAAATGCAAACTACAGGACCTAAAACGGAACTACTTGCTATCGATGACGTTGGCCATTGTCCTGGATTAACAACCGCCGCGGAAATAGATAAAATAAAATCATTTTTACTTGAACGATAAGGGAGTGCATCATTGTACGAAATCTCCGACAAGTTGTGTTCTTTGCATTCGCCTAACAGCATTCTGAATATCGTTAATTGCGAGGTGCTGGACACAGCGATTATCCCAAAACGCCACGGATCCAGAGCGCCATCGAAACCTACAACTAAATTCTGGTCGTACCGCATGTTCATATAGATACGTTAAAATAGGTTCGCTTTCTTCAACTGTCATGCCTTCCAAGTGTTGAACGTATGTGCTGTTTATAAAGAGCCCTTTCCTTTTCGTTTCTGGGTGAGTACGAACGACAGGGTGCGCATTTTCAGTCAATTGCCAAGCATCATCTTCTCTCACGGTAGTCGATCTTTTAGAATTGAAACCAACTTTGGGCCCCGCGACTTTTGAGTCGTTATGTACCGCTTTAAGCCCAGTTAACATTTTTTTCATACCCTTAGAAAGACTTTCGTATGCCAAGTATTGGTTAGCGAACAGGGTATCTCCCCCGCAAGTTGGTGCTTCCAAAGCATACAGTATAGCGGCCATTGGTGGCGCTTTCATCATCGTCGTATCTGCATGCCAGGTTTCCCCCACTATGGCTGTATCACCGGGCTTTCGCGTTATAAAGACCATCTCGGGATCCTTTTGTCCAAGATTGAAGTTTGGATGCACAAAAAGTTGACCAAACCGTTGAGAAAAAGATCGGTGGCGTTCCGGGTCGGAAAGGTTCTGATCACGGAAAAAAATGACTAAATATTCCAGTAAAGCCTGTCTTATTTCCAAAATGACTGGTTCTGGAAGGTCTATTGATATATCCACTCCAGAAATTTCTGCGCCGATCGCATTGGCAATTGGTGTAACTTCGATATATTTGTAGTTGGTCATAGATTTCCCGATCATTTAAATGCCACAAATTATTGCTTAACCAAAGAAGCGATGATGTCAGATTATATTACTCTTCAATTCTCAAACTGATCACAAGAGTGGATAGCAAAAGCCTCCTTATGGATAAAATGCTATTTTTTTTGTTAATTTTGAATGATAAAGTTTTTTTATTGGTTTTGCCTTCAGATATTTGCCTTCTCTGCACAATTTTACTATATTAACAGGTTCGTGATGCGCTCCTCGATGAGGGGATCAGAGACGATGAAGCTTCGATTTTAGCCGATAAGGCTCGGCTTCATTCGGTCTTGTGAATAGCTGTTTAATTGGGGAAGAGATTGTCGGAATTCGAAGTGAAGCAACGTTCTAATACAAAAGAAAGAAGTGGGCTGTATGACCCTGACCATGAAAAGGATAATTGTGGTTTTGGTTTTATTG
>CALIMD010000170.1 GCA_938028645.1 uncultured Alphaproteobacteria bacterium | reverse complement strand
CTTAGGTTTGTTACAGGGCGATCTTGGATTTTCATTTGAATATCAACTACCCGTTTCCGAAGTGGTGGGTGATCGATTATTGCTTACTCTGATCCTCAACTTTACAACTATTATCTTTATTTGGCTGGTATCATTTCCAATTGGAATTTACTCGGCTACACACCAATATGGCTGGGGGGATTACGGATTAACGTTTGTAGGCTTCATTGGCCTAGCAACACCAAATTTTCTCCTTGCTTTAATATTACTATATTTTGCGAATGTCTGGTTTGGCACATCAATAGGCGGCCTTATGGACCCCATCTACATAGACCAACCATGGTCAACAGCCAAATTCCTCTCCATTCTAGAGCATTTATGGGTTCCTGTTGTTGTTATAGGAACATCCGGTACAGCAAGTATGATCCGACGCTTAAGAGCTAATATGCTTGATGAGCTTCAAAAGCAATATGTGATAACGGCAAAGGCCAAGGGACTCCATCCTCTAAAAGCACTTATAAAATACCCACTGAGAACTTCCTTGAACCCGTTTATTGCTGATATTGGCAATATGCTGCCACAAATTATTTCTGGGTCAGCTATTGTCTCAATGGTACTCTCACTACCGACGACGGGTCCCATGCTAATATCCGCACTTCAAAGCCAAGATATGTACCTTGCAGGATCCTTTCTAATATTTCTTGCTTTGTTAACCGTAGTTGGAATGTTTTTATCCGATTTAGCATTAGCCTGGCTTGATCCACGTATTCGTCTTGGTGGTGGAGCGAGCAAATGAGTAACACGCATTTTATAAATAAAAACCATTTTGACCCAAATGCAGAGGAACCACTAACACGAGAGCAAGAACGTTACTACCTGGCGACACAGTGGCAGTTGATGTGGTGGAAGCTAAAACGACATCGATTAGCTATGGTTTCTGGTGCTGTACTAGCTTTTATGTATTTTTCAGTTGTGATCGCCGAATTGCTAGCCCCTTATGCGTTAGCTTCCCGCAATACCGATTTCATTTATGCGCCTCCGCAAAAAATTCACTTTTTCCACGAAGGTGAACTTATTGGGCCGTTTGTTTACGGCTTAAACTTTAAGCTTAATATGAAAACCTTGAGGCGTGAATATACTGAAAACACAACTATTATTGAGCCCGTGCGATTTTTTTGTTCTGGCGATAGATATACATTTTGGAATCTCTTTGATGCTAATTTTCATTTCTTTTGTCCATCGAAAAGTGGAACCTTATTTTTGTTGGGGACTGACCGACTGGGAAGAGATGTTCTATCACGAATAATTTATGGTACTCGGATATCACTTACCATAGGTTTAATTGGTATTATTTTTAGCTTTATAATCGGCATTACCATTGGCGGTTTAGCAGGATATTATGGTGGCTGGATTGATAATTTAACACAAAGAATGATAGAGATTATAAGATCGTTTCCAGAGCTCCCATTATGGATGGCACTATCCGCTTCTCTTCCCGTCACATGGAGTCCTATTTTAGTTTATTTTGGCATAACACTGATTTTAGGCATGCTAGATTGGACAGGTCTAGCTCGAGCGGTAAGATCAAAGCTCCTTTCCCTTAGAGAAGAAGACTTTGCTCAGGCAGCACAGCTAATGGGAGCAAAGCCCAGGCGGGTGATCGCCCGACATTTGCTGCCGAGTTTCACAAGCCACTTAATCGCATCTGCCACTCTATCCATTCCATCGATGATATTAGGTGAAACAGCCCTCAGCTTTCTAGGACTAGGGTTACGCCCCCCAATTACTTCGTGGGGAGTATTGTTAACGGAGGCTCAAAATATCAATGCAGTGGAGTTATATCCTTGGATAATGACGCCAGTCATTCCAGTGATCGTTGTGGTTTTGGCATTTAATTTTTTTGGGGATGGATTAAGAGATGCGGCAGACCCCTATCATTAAAAATCATTAATAATAAAGTCCAACCTGACGAGCTTTGATAGTTAACAATGCCAATATTCTATCAATTGTTGGAGTTTTGATACTAGCCTCTTTTCCAAACAAACTCACGATTTTGATAATGCTATCAATTTCCATCGGCCTCTGAAAATCCCAATCTTGTAACATAGATGACCTGTGTTCGGACCTATATTCAATATTTAGCAATTGATCCCAATTCAAATGAAGCTGAATACCATGAGAACGCGCCACCAAAGTTGCTTCATTCACCATTTCTCGGGTGATTTCTGTAGTTTCAGAATGTTTAGCTAATTCCATTTCATCCACACCAGTCAGAACAGCGAGAGGGGAACGCGATAGATTAACAATAAGTTTCGCCCAAATTTCCTGTTCAATATTACTACTTATTGGGGCTAACATCTGGGCGTCTTCCAATATCCCCGAAAGAATACCCACCCTTGGATTATTCATTGAACGAGGAGCGCCAATAGTGAATTTCCCTTTTGTGCCCCGTTTACAAATGACAAAACCGGGCGATGAAACCGCAGCTGGACAATCCACAACACATCCTATTATACGTTCAATTCCAACCGTATGTTGTAATTGTCCACCTCGATCTAAAAGCTTTCCCGATGTTGCTTGGCCACGCCCCATAACTATGTCATACCACCAAGGAATACCATTCATAGCAAAGATAACTTGTGTCTCATCACCCAATAATGGTTGAATATAAGCGCCTACATCAGTCAGGGCCGGTCCTTTCACGGTTACAAGAACAATGTCAACTTGACCAATATCTGCAGGATTATCGGTAGCTATTGGATGGACAGTAGATGTGTCGCCAGCATGACTTAATGTTAATCCGGTATTTTGAAATGCCTTCAAATTAGCCCCTCGCGATATCAAGGAAATCTCGTGTCCCGCCCTCGATAAATACGAAGCTGCAAAACCACCTATCGCTCCGGCTCCAAAAATACACACTTTCATTTTCATCAATTCCTTAAAATGATTAATGGGTTAATTGCTAATTGGGACCATATTTCAAAGATACCGATATCGTTTCGAATTTTCATCATTAAAATTATGTATGATATAAGCGAACTTCTAATCTTGATTTTCCCGTGAGAAAGAGTAGAAAACCATTGATACGGGAACCTCACTAATTATCCTGAATTTAATTACATACCTGCAAATGACACTAATGCCATGGGATAAGTTACAACACCTAGTTGAAACTGCTGCATAAAATAGGTATCAACTGAGCGGATTGGTGTTATTAGCAGAGAAATAGGCAGTTTTGGGTTGGATATTGTACGCACAGTTGCAGAATTGCGATCCCATATTTCGATGTGGAGAAGAGAAGGCCTGAGTGTCGCGTTAGTGCCCACGATGGGATCCCTGCATGCAGGGCATTTATCCCTAATGAAAGTAGGGAAGGAACGAAGCGACAGAGTAATTGCAACTATTTTTGTAAACCCTCTTCAATTCGCGCCTAATGAAGATTTTGAATCGTACCCGCGGCGTGAGGGTAGTGATATTCAGAAACTTGTTGAAGAAGACATCGATTTACTCTTTGCACCTGACGTTAACGAAATGTATCGCCCCGATGCAACAACAACAATCAATGTAGGTAGTTTAACCGATTGTCTTTGTGCTCTCTCTAGACCAGGCTTCTTTGATGGTGTTGCAACAGTTGTAACCAAGTTATTGCTGCAAGCGCTTCCAGACCTAGCAATATTTGGTGAAAAGGACTATCAACAGCTTTTAGTAATAAAACGCCTCGCAACTGACCTAGACATACCTGTAGAGATTATAGGCGCTCCAACCATCCGCGAAGAAGACGGCTTAGCGTTATCTTCAAGAAACGTTTATCTCGATACTAAATCCCGTTCTATTGCACCTTCCATGTACAATATTTTAAACCAGTATGCGTCCGATATATCCAACGGGAATGATATAAAGAAAAGCCTACAGCTTGCTAAACAAAATATGCAAAAATCAGGGTTCGAGAAAATTGAGTATTTGGATCTCCGCAGCTCTCAAACACTCCAAGCTTGTAATGACATAAAAAAACCAAGCCGCCTTTTCGCTGCTGCATGGCTAGGTTCAACCAGATTGATCGATAATCTGGCAATTACCTGACCATCTAATCCTTCCTGTTTTCTCGATTTTCTATCAGATCATTAACGACGGCGGGCTCAGCCAACGTGGAAGTATCACCTAAACTACCAAAATCATCTTCGGCAATCTTTCGCAAGATACGTCGCATTATTTTCCCTGAACGTGTCTTGGGTAGGCCTGGCGCCCATTGTATTAAGTCTGGACTTGCTATCGGACCAATCTCTTTTCTAACCCATTGTACCAGCTCAGCCTTTAAGTCCTCTGACGGATCTACACCGACATTTAACGTTACATAGGCATATATGCCTTGTCCCTTAATGTCATGGGGGTATCCAACAACCGCGGCTTCAGCTACTTTTTCATGAGCAACAAGCGCAGACTCAACCTCCGCCGTCCCCATACGATGACCAGAAACATTTATAACATCGTCAACCCGCCCAGTAATCCAGTAATAGCCATCCTCATCTCGGCGACAACCATCTCCAGTGAAATACCTTCCTGGAAACGTGGCAAAATAGGTTTGATAAAATCTTTCATGGTCCCCATAAACGGTTCGCATTTGGCCTGGCCAGCTATCGTTCAAACATAGGTTACCACTTGTAGGTCCATCCAGACGATTACCATCACCATCTACTATAACAGGCTCAATACCAAAAAATGGTCTAGTTGCAGATCCCGGTTTGAGGTCTGTGGCGCCAGGCAAAGGAGTGATCAAAATACCTCCCGTTTCGGTCTGCCACCACGTATCAACAATGGCACAACGACCATCTCCGACAACATTGTAATACCATAGCCAGGCTTCCGGATTGATTGGTTCTCCAACTGAACCCAAGATTCGAAGAGACTTCCGACTAGTAGATTTTACCGGCCCATCACCCTCTCTCATTAAAGCGCGAAGTGCTGTTGGTGCTGTGTAGAAAATAGAAACGTTATGTTTGTCACAAACTTGCCAAAAACGACTATTATCTGGATAGTTCGGTACCCCCTCGAACATAAGTGTTGTGGCCCCATTAGCTAGGGGGCCATATAAAATATAAGAGTGTCCTGTTACCCAACCAACATCAGCGGTACACCAATAAATTTCGCCCGGTTTATAGTCAAAAACATATTGATGTGTCATCGAAGCATAGACAATGTATCCACCCGATGTGTGCATTACGCCTTTAGGTTGGCCTGTTGATCCCGAGGTATACAAAATGAATAGGGGATCTTCCGCATTCATCTCTTCTGGTGGACAATCTTCCGATGCTGTCGCCATTATATCATGATACCAGTGATCAGTATCTTCATTCCAATCGATCGACCCCCCAGTCCTTTTCACAACAACGACTGTTTGACACATTGCACAAGACTTTAGGGCTTCATCGGTATTCGCTTTCAACGGGATGGATTTTCCACCCCTGATTCCTTCATCCGCCGTGATAATTAAATTACTATCGCAGTCTTTGATTCGACCTGCCAACGCCTCTGGCGAAAACCCTCCAAATACAACTGAATGAATCGCACCAATCCTAGCGCAAGCAAGCATAGCCACCGCCGCCTCGGGGATCATGGGCATATATATCGTGATGCGATCACCTTTTTTTGCACCAAGAGCCTTCAATGCATTTGCAAATTTACAAACATCAATATGCAGTTCTTTGAACGATATTTTTTTATCTTCTTCTGGGTTGTCACCTTCCCAGATTATTGCGGTCTTATCACCTTTGCTCGCCAAATGTCGATCTAAACAGTTGGCGGAAACATTTAATGTCCCATCATAAAACCATTTTATGTGTAAATCTGTTTCAGCATAAGAAACATCTTTCACCTTCGTGTATGGTTTGATCCAATCAATCCTCTTACCTTCTTCCCCCCAAAACTTTACCGGGTCCGCAAGCGATCGCTCATACATCTCAATGTAGCCTAAATTATCAATTATCGCATCGGCTCCCCGCTCTGCTGTAACTTTAAATAAGGTTTGGTCCGACATGAAAATCTCCCAATAAAATAATATCTGGCCATCTAATTTGTTAAAAAACTGCAAAGAGTATGTTAGTATCTATCCTGAGGGGATTCAAGCAACTACAAGATTCTATAGTTTAACAATGCGAATTGATGATATGTTTCATGGAGGCGATCGGAGATTGGCATATGAATTTTCATGATTGCGCCCTCTCGACAGAACCATTTATCGTTCTATAGTTTATTGTATTAATATTTTTAAGGAAACATAACACATGAGTGGTTCTAACCGTCCTCTCTCACCACATCTGCAAGTTTACAGACCCCAGTTAACCTCGGTTCTTTCAATCACTCATCGTGCAACTGGAGTGGCATTATCGGCAGGCACTGTTTTGCTTGTATGGTGGATAGTAGCAGCTGCGAGTGGCGAAGAATATTTTAATTTAGTAAAAGAAATAATAACATCCTGGTTTGGTTTAATTGTGCTCTTAGGTTTCTCATGGGCTGTTTTTTACCATTTATGTAACGGAATTCGTCACCTTTTCTGGGACGCTGGGTACGGATTCGAGCTTGATGCTGCATATAAGTCAGGTTGGGCCACTGTAGCTGGCTCCTTTGTTCTCACAGGCATCGCTTGGACAATAGGTTTATTGGGTTAGTTAAGGAATCAAATATGACAGATAAAGGCATGAGAAGTGACTTAGGCCGCGTAAGAGGCTTAGGCACCGCCAAGGAAGGCGCACACCACTGGTGGATGCAAAGGTTAACAGCGATTGCCCTAATTCCGCTCACATTATGGTTTATTATTTCAATCGCTTCCCTCAATAGCGCTAGTTACGCGGAGACGGTGAACTGGTTATCTATACCTCTCGTATCAATTTTTATGATTTTACTGGTTTCCTCAACGCTTTATCACGCGCTTTTGGGTGTTCAAGTGGTTGTTGAAGACTATATACATCATGAAGGTTTCAAATTTGTGTTACTTATAGGTTTAAAATTCATATTTTTAGTCTTAGGTTTAATAGCCGTTTTTTCATTATTAAAAATCGCATTGTAAGGGCCGTGTAAAATGAAGTCATATGAAGTAATCGATCATACATACGACGTAGTAGTGGTTGGAGCAGGTGGCGCCGGGCTACGTGCTACGCTAGGGATGACGATGGAAGGACTCAAGACGGCATGCATAACAAAAGTGTTTCCTACACGAAGCCATACCGTTGCCGCACAAGGCGGAGTTGGGGCAGCCCTAGACAATATGGGTGAAGGAGATAACTGGCAATTCCACATGTACGATACGGTCAAAGGATCCGACTGGTTGGGCGATCAAGATGCCATAGAGTATATGTGCAGAAATGCGATACCAGCTGTGATAGAATTGGAACACTACGGTGTTCCATTTTCTCGCACCGAAGAGGGTAAAATTTATCAACGTCCTTTTGGTGGCCACACGTTGGATAATGGTAAAAGGATGGCTAAACGTGCTTGTGCTGCAGCTGATAGAACAGGACATGCAATTCTTCACACCCTGTACCAACAATGCTTGGCTAATAATGCCGAGTTTTACATCGAGTATTTTGCCCTAGATTTGATTATGGATGATACGGGTGCTTGCAGAGGCGTCATGGCACTTGATCTTGCCACTGGCACATTGCATAGATTTAGAGCGCATCAAACAGTGTTAGCAACCGGAGGGTACGGAAGAGCATACTTTTCATGCACCTCAGCACATACTTGTACAGGCGATGGTAATGGCATGGTTTTGCGCGCTGGACTACCACTTCAGGATATGGAGTTTGTTCAGTTCCATCCGACCGGTGTGTATGGCGCTGGGTGTCTTATCACTGAAGGTGCCAGAGGCGAGGGAGGATATGTCACAAATTCGGAGGGAGAACGTTTTATGGAACGCTACGCTCCTACGGCTAAAGACTTAGCCTCAAGAGACGTAGTAAGTCGATCAATGACTATTGAGATAAATGAAGGTAGAGGGGTCGGTCCAAAAAAAGATCATATAAATCTGCATCTGGAGCATCTTGATCCCGAGGTCCTTGCGCTTAGGCTTCCGGGCATATCTGAGACAGCAAAAATATTTGCTGGTGTGGATGTTACTAGAGAGCCTATCCCTATAATGCCAACTGTCCACTACAATATGGGTGGAATACCAACCAATTACCATGGAGAGGTTTTGGCGCCAACGGCCCAGGATCCAGATCGGACGTGCCCTGGCTTGATGGCTATTGGTGAAGCTGCCTGTGTTTCTGTTCATGGCGCAAATAGGCTTGGTACAAACTCCCTGCTAGACATCGTTGTTTTTGGAAGGGCTGCAGCCTACCGTGCCGCGGAAACGGTTACACCCGGAGAAACGCATAAACCTTTAGATGCAAATGCAGGCGATTTTTCAATAGAACGACTTGAGCGTATTCGGAATGCGTCGGGCTCAAAGAAAGCGTCCGAAATAAGGCATGAAATGCAATTATCAATGCAACGTCATGCGGCTGTTTTCAGAGACAACGAGCTCCTTGACGAGGGTGTAAAGAATATTCTGCAAATTGCTGGTACCATGCCAGATATATCCGTAAGTGATCGCTCACTAATATGGAATTCAGATTTAGTCGAGGCATTAGAGTTGGATAATTTGATGGGGCAAGCTATCGTTACTCTAACATCAGCTAACCTTCGAAAAGAAAGCCGCGGGGCACATGCCCATGAAGACTATCCGGAGCGTGACGACGAAAACTGGATGAAGCATACTTGCATGTGGCTCGACGAGAAAAATAATTATGATGTCATTTATCGGGATGTCCATCAAAACCCATTGTCCAACGAAATAGAACCAATACCTCCAGCGGCTCGAGTTTATTGATATATTGTGCATGAAAAGTTTTTAAAGAGAGAAATAAAAAATGGCTGAATTTACACTTCCAGCTAATTCTAAAGTCAAAATAGGAAATACCCATAAGGGGCCTGGCGATGCGGGAGATATTCGCGCGTTCAAAGTATATAGATATGATCCCGATAGTAACGAAAACCCTCGTCTGGATACCTACGAGATAGATCTCGACGATTGCGGTCCAATGGTGCTGGACGCGCTTATAAAGATTAAAGATCAGGTGGATACTTCATTAACATTTAGACGTTCTTGTCGAGAGGGTATTTGTGGCTCTTGTGCTATGAATATTGATGGAACGAA
>CALIMD010000169.1 GCA_938028645.1 uncultured Alphaproteobacteria bacterium | reverse complement strand
TAAAGAGGCCAATCCTGCTCGGCGTGGCTTTTATGAGCGAGCCGCCATCAACGCCCCTATACAAGGTACAGCTGCGGATATAATCAAACGGGCCATGATAAGGGTCCCCTCCGCATTGGAAGAAGCTAGTTTAGATGCGAAAATGCTACTAACAGTTCACGATGAACTATTACTAGAGGTGCCAAATGAGCAATTAGATGAAACAAAACTAGTTGTTCAAAAAACTATGGAAACAGCCGCGCTTCCCGCGGTAGAAATATCGGTGCCTTTGGTAGCCGAAGTCGGATCAGGTTTAAATTGGGCAGAGGCGCATTAATTGAAACAGTATTTGGTATCAGCGATGGAGCCCCAATAATGTTCAGTCATGTTACTATTGGAACGAATAATTTAAATCGAGCTAAAGGGTTTTATGATCCAGTTCTTCAAGTTTTAGGTCACCATTGCTTTTCCGAGGGAGACAAACACCGAGCGTATGGCAAGAAAGATGGCGAACAAATTTGGATTATCACTCCCTTTAACGGTAAAAAAGCAACAGTGGGGAATGGGACCCACATCGCTTTTATCGCAAGTGATCGTGAAGCTGTAGATAATTTCCATGCAAAAGCTCTAGCACTTGGTGGGATAAATGAAGGTCAACCCGGACTTAGGACACATTATCACCCCGCATATTATGGTGCCTATATTCGGGATCTGGATGGAAATAAATTACAGGCTGTTTGTCATAAAAAACTCTAGTTTTAACACGCAACAAATATGATATCCTACTAGCCAGACCACTCACTTACTACTGTATTTATCGAGGGGCGTTCTCTTTGTTGTGGTTGCTCAAGAGGGGTGCCTATGTAAATCATTCCTATTATATCAACAGACGGGTCATGTCCAAGTGCTGCTTTAATCTCTGCATTGTAAGACACCCACTCCGTCAACCACTGAGCTGAATACCCTAACGCATGGGCTGCATTTAAAATATTCATACACAAGGCACCACCAGATAGTTTCTGCTCCATTTCTGGTATTTTATGGGGAACAATAATATTTGACGTAATGACTAATAAACATGGCGCTCGATTTGGGCGATTTTTTTCAAATTCAATCATAGGGTCTGTAGCGCGGTCCCCATGCTCTTTTTTGAAAGCCCTGGCAAAAACCTCACCGAGTTTCTTTTGTCCCTTCTCCGTGATGATTTGGATACGCCATGGACCAATTTTTCCATGGTCCGGAACCCGCAACCCAGCTTCTATAATCGCATTAAGCTCGTCTTTACTTGGACCAGGACCAGATAGCTTTCGGACAACAACTGAACGGCGCGTTCTTAAAAGTTCTATAGCCTCCATAATTGCTTCAGCCTTTGTTTTATTATTTGCTTCATTATAAATAACAAAAGAAAATAAAACGGCAAGGACTTATTGAGAATCATTCTCAGCCTTATACACACTATAAACTGCTCGTATGATTATTCAGATCAGCTTGTTGAAGCGGAAAACCAACCATTCAATTCTTTTAAGATTTGATGCTCTAAAACCTTTAAGCCTGCGTCTCCAGAATTTAAGCACGGGATAAAGGTAAAGTTTTCACCACCAGATTCATAAAACGTGTCCCTCAGGCCAATAGCGACCTCTTCCAGAGTTTCTACACAATCGGAAACAAAACCAGGTGAAATAACTGCGATATTTTTTTTCCCCGTCTTCGGAAGCTCCTCGACAACATTTTGTATATAAGGCTGTAACCACTCCTCCCTACCAAATCTCGACTGGAACGCTACCCGGACTTTATCCTCTGGCCAGTCAAGCTCTTCTCGCAAAAGTCTGGATGTTAGCAGACAATGGCAGTGGTAAGGATCTCCAGCCGTTAAATAACGTTTTGGTAGGCCATGAAAAGATGTCAACAGTAGGTCAGGGGTCCAGTCAAGTTTAAGAATATGACTTTTTACTGATTCAGCCAATGCCCTAATATAACTGGCGTCGTCCGGATAGGCTGGCGCGGTTCTGACAGACGGCTGCCAACGCATCGTAGACAAGGCTTCAAAGGCCTTATCATACGCTGTTGCAGTGGTGGTAGCGCTATATTGCGGGTACAGAGCTAAAAGTAAAATTCTGCGGCAACCTTCTGATCTCATCATCTCCAGTTTACTTGCTATAGAAGGGTTTCCATATCGCATCGCCCAATCAACAACCAAATTATCTTTCTCTTCGTCCATCATTCTTTGCAGAAACTCGGATTGATTTCGAGTATGCAAACGCAGAGGAGACTCATCAGTTTCTTCAACCCAGATCTCCTTATATGCCTTACCAGCAATACTTGGTCGTACGTTTAGGATCACTAGGTTAAGGAGTAATTTCCAAAAAACAGGATTCACATCAATCACACGGCGATCTGATAAAAACTCCTTCAAATAACGTCTGATCGACCAAAAGTCTGTTGCATCTGGCGTGCCCAGGTTAATCAATAGAACGCCAACCTTTTCTCTAGGGATAATAGGGTGGTCTGCCGGCATTGATGGCTGAGTTTTTTGCATTTTACTCATGGCGGGAAAGATAGTCCAAAAAATGAAGGTGTCTACTCAACGTAGTTCACAAATATTGAAATAACCATTATGAGACCCAGACACCTTTATTTAGGCGCAATCACCATAATCATCTGGCGTCCTTCTAATTTAGGAAAAGCTTCGATCTTAGCAACTTCGTCTGTGTCTTCACGGACCCTATTCAGAACATTGACCCCCAACTCTTGATGCGCCATCTCTCTACCGCGAAAACGGAGTGTAACTTTAACTTTATCACCTTCGTCCAAAAACTTTTGAACGCTGCGCATCTTTACTTGATAGTCATGCTCATCAATATTTGGACGCAGTTTTATTTCTTTAACTTCGATTACTTTCTGTTTCTTTTTGGCTTCGTTCCGCTTTTTTTGAGCCTCAAATTTAAATTTTCCATAATCGAGAATTTTACAAACTGGGGGGTCTGCATTTGGAGACACTTCCACTAGATCCAGTCCGTGTGAGTCGGCTTCAGCTATGGCGTCTTCTGTTTTCATGACGCCTAGTTGCTCGCCATCTGGTGCTATACAACGAACCTCTTCGTTTAGTATATCGGTATTCACTCGCGGGCCATGTTTGACCGGCTGATGATTAAATGGTGGTTTGACTATCTAAAGCCTCCTATTTCTGTTTCATTTAATAAAGTTGACTCCCTATGCAGGAGGTCTCGATTCATCTACTAGTTTATTAATTGCGTCGTCAAGCGCAAGGATTTCTTGAGTTTTACCACCAAGACGACGAATTGCAACAGTTCCTTGATTTTCTTCTCGCTCCCCAACCACTATAATTGCTGGAATTTTCGCTCGGCTATGCTCTCTTACCTTATAATTAATCTTCTCATTTCTAACATCCTTACCTACCCGCAAGCCTGCCTTTTTCAGTCCTGCGAATACCTTATTAGCGTATTCGTCAGCATCGCTTGTTATCGTAGCAACCACGCCCTGAACCGGTGAGAGCCACATAGGAAATTTTCCAGAATATTCTTCGATTAAAATACCAATCCACCTCTCCATCGAGCCTAGAATTGCCCGATGTAGCATCACGGGTCTACGCTTCGATCCATCTTGAGCTATGTAATTAGCATCCAACCTCTCCGGCAGAACAAAATCAACCTGCAAAGTGCCACATTGCCAATCGCGGCCAATCGCATCCATGAGAACAAATTCTAATTTTGGACCATAAAATGCCCCCTCTCCCGGATTAAGGGTAGTATCCAGATCAGCGGCACTACAAGCATCCCTCAAGGCTGTCTCTGCGCGATCCCAAGTGCTATCGTTACCTGCTCTTACTTCAGGTCTATCAGAAAATTTGACATGAATATCCTCAAAACCAAAATCCTTATAGATCTGCCTCAATAGATCACAGAAGATAATGCTCTCGGTTGTTATTTGGTCTTCGGTACAAAATATGTGAGCATCATCTTGAGTAAATGCCCTAACTCGCATGATGCCATGCAAAGCGCCGGAAGGCTCATTTCTATGACATGACCCAAATTCTGACATCCTTAAAGGTAAATCACGGTAGCTTTTTATACCCTGTTTATATATTTGAACGTGACCGGGGCAATTCATGGGTTTAAGCGCTAAAGTTCTGTCGTCCTCACTTTCTGCAGTGAACATATTTTCTCTAAACTTGTCCCAATGACCAGATGCTTCCCACAATGCCCTATCAATCAGCTGTGGAGTTTTTACCTCCTTGTAACTACCAGCATCAAGGCGTCGTCGAACATGAGCCTCTATCTCTCGATACAATGTCCATCCCTTTTCATGCCAAAAAATGGATCCAACAGCTTCTTCTTGCATATGGAAAAGATCCAAATCTCGCCCTAATCTTCTGTGATCCCTTTTTTCAGCCTCCTCCAACATCAATAGATATGATTTGAGCTTTTTTTCGTCCGGCCAAGCCGTTCCATAAATCCGCTGCAGCATCGGCCGCGATGAGTCGCCCCGCCAATACGCACCCGCGACGCTCATTAATTTAAAGGCATGTCCTACATGCCGGGTCGAGGGGGCATGAGGCCCCCTACACAAGTCTAAAAAATCCCCCTGTCGATAGAAAGATAAAACTTCCCCGTCCGGTATTGCTTCTACCAGCTCGACTTTAAAAGGTTCATCTATGCTTTTATAATGATCGATTGCATGTCCCCGATCCCAGACTTCGCGTTGTATTTTATCATCTCTATCAACAAGCTCATGCATACGCTTTTCAATTTTCACAAGGTCATCTTGCGAAAAAGGCGTTTGTCTATAAAAATCATAATAAAAACCGTTTTCAATCGAAGGTCCTATCGTTACTTGTGTTTCTGGAAATAACTCCTGGACAGCTGCAGCCATTACGTGAGCACAATCATGCCGTATCAAAGGAAGCGCTAACTCGTCACTTCTTGTAATGAAGGCCACTTTTGAGTCGTTTATAATCTGGTGATCAAGATCTAATTCGATGTCGTCAACAAGCATTATTAATGCAGCCTTCGCTAATCCCGGACCAATATCACTGGCGAGTTGAAATCCTGTTATTGAATTATCAAAGCTTCGTACACTTCCATCTGGTAAAGTGATATTCGGCATAAGTGGATCCTTTTGGGCAAGTTGCTCGCCAAGTTACTAATATAACTTATATTTATTAATATTTAACAACACAAAATTAACGGCACCCGGTTTTTTTGCCGTGCTTTTGGTTCGGTAGAGTTTCTAACGTTTGTTTGTGTGGTTTTCAACCTCGATAATAAGTTAGTCTTCTTTAAATGTATTATTTAAGCTAATAAAAGCAGACAAAATAGAAATACGACACGACACATGGACCAAGCGCGTTTAAAGTCTAAAATCATTATCGATGCAATCATCCGCATTTGTAACGACCGAGGATTGCCTGCAACTGTAGCACGGTTAGGTGATCCCGATGCTGGAAGCATATATATCAAAGTAAGCAATATGGTTTATGATTGTCTGATTTATACACAACAAAGGCAAACTGATGAGACTATAAAATGGGTGGAGACGCCAACCAAAGATATCTTAAGTGAAACTGAGGCAGATGCATATCTGGAACGACAGATAAAATATGATAAGGACGTTTGGGTAGTAGAAATAGAGGACCCTAAACACAGGAACCCATTTGATTAGTGTCTTATCCGTTTATATTCTAATACTTGGACGATTATAATTCCCAAAAGCACCATAAAAGCGCCAACTAACCTTTCCCCAGTTAAAATTTCATTAAAAATTACAACTGCCGCAACAATGCTTGCTACCGGCTGAAGGTTATTGAATAAACTCGTTGATTCAGGGCCTATTCTCTGAATAGAAAAATAGAAAAGAGGAATTGAGCAGGATTGCAACAAAATAATCAGAGCAAAACCCCACCAGCCAACGCTATTTTCAGGAAATCTCAATTCTTCTAACTCTATAGCCAAAACTAAAATTATAACTGCGGCTATAATCGATTGATAGAAAACAATCACGAAGGGGTGGACATTTTTTACTCTTCGGTTCACCCATACAATATTGATGGCGCAGGCTATTCCTGCTGTTAAGCCAATAATGATCCCCCTATAATCAAATTGCTCAAAGCCAATACCCAACATGACGCCCAACCCAGAAAAAGTTATCCCTATGGCTATCAATTTAATTAAGCCTGGGTATTTTTTATTAATGAATGCGTTAATCAAGGTTACTAGCGGAGGATATATAAAAAAAAGCAATGCCGCCAAGCTGATCGGAATATATTTAGTAGAGCCAATATTCCCGAATGCCATATGTGAGAATAGCGCCCCTAGTATAAGCATATTTAGACACATCGGCCAGGATAAGCGAAGCGATATTCCCATTAGAATACATAGCCCCGCCATAAAGAACACAGAAAACAACGCTCTAAATAAAGCAACAGCTAATGGCGTAGTCCCCCCTTCAAACGTCATAGGCCCTAGAGCAACGGCAAGCCCTAACCCTATTGAGCACAAAACGGCAAAAAGGATCCCAGTAATTGTTTTTGAGCCGCTCAAACTGGACATTGATATATTCGCCAAAAGCTAATTTTCCTTTGCACTATAAAATTTCTATTGGCGAATTACTGCATATGGAAATATTTTAAAAATGTTTCTCATCGTATATAACATAGATAGTCTAGGTTTAATGAATCCTGTAATACTAATTTACCTTTTTGTGAAGGATTAATGGAAAAATACAAACATATTATTGTTCAACCTATCTCTGGATCAATTGGTGCAGATATTTACAATTTAGATATATCCCAACCACTAGAAAAAGATGTTTTTAAGGAGCTTGAGGACGCATTCTTGAAATATTTGGTTATATGTATCCGTGATCAAAAATTAGAGCCTTCGTCACAGCTTAACTTTGCTAAACTTTTTGGCGAGCCAATGATTTACCCTTTTGTGAAAGGGCTTCCCGAATATCCTCAGGTTACTCCGGTAGTTAAAGAAAAAACGGAAACAATAAATTTTGGTGGCCTTTGGCACTCGGACACATCCTATGAAAAAACGCCCCCGTTAGGAACGATGCTCTATGCACGAGAACTACCACCCTATGGGGGAGATACCGAATTTGCTAATATGTATCTGGCATATGAGACACTCTCGACCGGTTTGAAGAATTTACTAGAGGAATTAGTCGCTGTTAATATATCTGGCAAAGGTCGAGTTCAGAATACACGCGCTCCAATGAGAAATTCAGCTCCCACAGACAAAGATGAGGCATCCTTTCTAGCGGAACATCCAGTCGTAAGGACACATCCTAAAACGGGTAAAAAGTCATTATATATAAATACTGCCCATACAAGCCATTTCAAAGGAATGTCCGTAGAAGAAAGTGAACCTCTACTTAACTATTTATTCCAACACCAAATCAAACCAGAGTTAACTTGCCGCGTGAAATGGAGCGTAGGAACTCTCACCTTCTGGGACAATCGATGCACGCAACATAATCCTTTAAATGATTATCATGGTTTTCGACGTGAAATGCACCGAGTAACACTAAAAGGTGATGCACCCAGATAAGATTAATTCATTTGAAATAAATCCTAAATATATGAGAAAAACTATGTTATATTCTATATGTTGGGTGCAGCAGGGTGGACGCATAAAAGGCAATCACAAAAAAGATGAGGAAATAAAACGATGGGATTGAGGATCCGAGAGGATTATAGAAATATTTCTGGGCCGGAAAAATCGGCAATCCTATTAATGTCCTTGGGCGAAGATCAAGCGGGTAAATTATTCGCCCTGCTTGATGATGAAGAAATAAAAGAAATATCCCAAGTAATGGCTGGTCTAGGGACAGTCAGTTCAAATATCGTTGAACGACTGTTCGTTGAGTTTGCCGAAAGTGTCTCGTCGACAGGGTCTTTAGTTGGCTCTATGGACAGCACACAGAGACTTTTGGCGAAAATACTGGGTGAAGATCGTGTTAACGATGTCATGGAAGAAATCCGAGGTCCTGCAGGTCGCACGATGTGGGATAAGCTGGCCAATGTGAACGAGCAGGTTTTAACTAATTATCTAAAAAATGAATATCCACAAACGGTGGCAGTAATTCTGGGGAAAATCGCACAGAGCCACGCTGCGAAAGTATTGGCCATTCTTCCAGAAAATTTTGCTATGGAAGTAGTTATGCGGATGCTTCGAATAGAAGCGGTAAATAAAGATATTGAAAAAGATGTCGAACGTGTTCTCAGGACCGAATTTATGTCGAACCTGGCGCGGACGAATAGACGAGACAGTCACGAAACTATGGCAGATATTTTTAGTAATTTAGATAGGGCTACTGAAGACCGGTTTTTGACAGCATTAGAAGAGCGTAACAAAGATGCCTCAGAGCGAATCCGGGCTCTAATGTTCACATTCGAAGATTTGAAAAATGTTGACCCTGCTGGAATTCAGACGCTTATGCGAGTGGCAGACAAAGATAAAATGACGATGGCGCTTAAGGGTGCATCTGACGAACTTAAAGATTTGTTTTTTTCCAATATGTCCGAGAGAGCCGCTAAATTACTCCGTGAGGACATGGAAGCCACCGGAGCGGTTCGCTTGAAAGATGTTGAAGACGCTCAGACCGCCCTAGTACAATCTGCTAAAGAGTTGCAGGATAAGGGCGAGATTATAATAGGCGGTGGATCGGGAGATGATCAGCTTATTTTCTGATCAAAAAAGGTTATCGCGCGTTATTCAAAATTACTGAAAAATTCACTACCTTTTCCCTCGGATATACGGATAAATCATCATTTGATCCTGCGTTGGGTTATCAGACGAAAACTCGGCTACGATTTCGTGAGCCGCCGCTAATAATCGATTTGGCGTTTGGTCCGAAAGCGAACTATTTATAAATAAACCCAAGTCCTTCTCTACTATATGAGCTTCGGCTCCAGATTGGTCAAAGTTTTTAGTAGCTACATATTTTGGGAATAAGTGCTGAGTTGCAAAATTCTGTCCAGAGCTTTCGTTTATTACTTCCAACATAGAAGAGATCTCGAGGCCCCCAGCCTCACCATAAGCCAGCGCCTCAGAAGTTGTTACATACGACGATATGCATATCGCATTATTCAACACCTTCATCCGTTGTCCTTGTCCTGCTTCAGATCCAACATGATAAATAACCCGAGAATAACCCTTGATTAATGGCCTTGCTAACATCAATGCTTCTGCATCCCCAGCAACCATACTAACTAAGGCCCCCTCTTCTGCTCGAAACTTTAAACCTGATACGGGGCTGTCCAAATATAAAATACCAGCTGAGTCTAAAATGTCTCTATTTTTAGCGGCAGCCTGTGGACCAATTGTACATGTATCCACGATCACGGTACCACTTTTGGCTACATCTGCTATCTCGCGAATCACACTTTCGTTTGATTCTACATTTGGTAATGATAACGCTATCACCTTCGCTTTTTGCGCCACCTCCCGATTAGATGCACCTATGATGGCCTTATCAGGCGACCTCTCTTTTGTACCGGCCAAGTCATAGACAATTAGCGGTATATTCTTGGAAACGATATTTTGGGCCATTGGGCATCCCATATTACCCAACCCTATAAAACCAAATAAATCCTTTGTCATTCAATAATCCCCCATATACTCCTATAGCCTCGTCAAACTTGGATACTCATCCCTCCGTCGATTGCAAGTACCTGTCCATTAACAAACCCGCCTGCATCGGACATCAAGTAAACTGCCCCACCTCCAAGCTCACTAGGATTGCCCCAACGGCCTAATGGTGT
The DNA here is from genome assembly GCA_938028645.1 of uncultured Alphaproteobacteria bacterium. Classification (GTDB taxonomy): domain Bacteria; phylum Pseudomonadota; class Alphaproteobacteria; order Thalassobaculales; family Thalassobaculaceae; genus UBA7326. Next base: position 3,421 of record CALIMD010000169.1, on the reverse strand, counting down.
TTTAGATATGACCCAATCCGAGAACTCTTTATTTTCAAGTAACGCAAGGTTCAACTCAGTCGCGATATAACCAGGCGCGATTGCATTAACCAAAATTCCCTTTTGACCAACCTCAACCGCCAAAGCTCTCGTTAATGCACGTAACCCCTCTTTAGCAGCTATATACGCTGGGACGGTGGGACGGGCTTGCGGTCCTAACATGGACACGGTATTTATTATCCGTCCGCCTCCGCTATTTGACATAAATCGGATGGCTTCTCGGCTTAGACTAAAACAGGAAGTTAAGTTTGTTGATAGGACATGCTCAAAATCAGCAGTAGTAAAGTCTAAGATAGGGCTTCTATGCTGCACGCCCGCATTATTGATTAAGCCAAAGAGACTTCCATTCTTTTGAACAATGTCCGATATGGCAGTTAAGCCATCTTCGGCCTTCGTGACATCAAAAACAACATAGTCAGCGTCCCAGCCAGCCTCTTTTAATTTCTCCACTTTTTGCTTTAAGGCAGATTCATCGCGGGAATTAAGAATAACTTTTGCACCATGTTGCGCCAAAGCTTCAGCCATAGAAAACCCTATACCTCTGGACGCCCCTGTAACTAGAATAGTTTTGCCCTGCAGATCAAAAAGTTTACTCATAAAACGCTCCAACTAACTATTCAAAGAACCTCACCTATTCTCATAATACTAGATATAAAATCCAGCAATATCCTAGGATAGTAATTCTTTTTCATATTAATATATCCTGTAGATGTTAGTCTTCTAATAAAGGCCTGACAAAGTTAACAAATATTTTTAAGATCTATTTCAAGCGAAAAAAGGGATCTTAATTGAATGGTAAACCTTGAGATAAATCCGGTAACCCCTCTTATAGGGGCTGAAATAAAAAATATAGATCTTAGAAATACATTACATAAAGAAGAAATAGCGAAAATACGTGGTGCATTTTTGAAACACTCTGTGCTTTTTTTTCGAGATCAAGACCTGAATATAGATCAACAAAAGGCTTTTGGAAAATATTTTGGAGATCTTCATATTCATCCCGCAAGGGATAGAAATGGGATAGATGGTCATCCCGAAATCCTTTACATTAATGCCGGTCCAGATACCTCTCGAGTGAATGGTGACGACTGGCACTCAGATGTTTCGTGTGATGAAAAGCCACCAATGGGGAGTATTTTGAGAATTTTTGAAGTCCCTAGCAGCGGAGGAGACACTTTATTTGCGAGCATGTATGCAGCTTACGATGCCTTGTCCAGTTCAATGAAAAAATTTCTTGAGCCGTTAACTGCTATTCATGATGGTGGCCCAAATTATATTGATCGTGCAAAACGTGCAGGTATCTATAAACCAGAAAAAGTTTTCCCATCTAATTCACACCCCGTTATAAGGACGCATCCAGAGACAAATAAAAAGTCTATCTACGTGAACAAAATTTTCACGCAAAGCATCAACGGCATCCCAAAAGACGAAAGCAAAGCCATTTTAGAGTTTCTATTTCAACACATCGCAAAACCCACTTTTCAATGCCGATTTAAGTGGGAAAAAGACTCCATTGCATTTTGGGATAATAGATGCGCTCTGCATCACGCTATGTGGGATTATTATCCAGAGGTTCGGCGGGGTTACAGGGTAACAATTGCAGGAGATAAACCTCTTTAATAAGGAAATTAGGATATGGGAATCATTATTTTTATTGCTCACTTATTATGATAATTGGATAAAAGATGGATGAAATACCTATCACCGGATATGCAGATCGCTTTTCTCTAGCACCAGGCGAAAAAATAAATTTTAAAATATCAAGTACCTCAAAGGATCCTTACAGAGCTAAATTAATAAGAGTTATTTCTGGAGATCCAAATCCTGAGGGACCTGGACTAATAGAAGAGGATATAGAATCAGATTTTTCAGGAGTATATCCGTCGCGTCGGCAGACAACTAATCTAGGATCATATGTCAGAGTTCCCTCAAGCAATTCCTTCAACCCTTCTGGAGGATTTACACTAGGAGCCACCATTTGGCCGACTAACATTACTATCAATGATCAATGCATAATTAGCCAATTTAATTCGGCACAAGATGCAGGGATGGCGCTTTTTATTGGTCCCAAAGGTGTGTCGATAGTAGTTGCTGATGGGCAAAATAATCTAATTAGATTATCAATAGACAAACCATTATCAGAAAGACGTTGGTATCATATATGGGCCACCTTTGATCTTGGGTCCTCAAAATTAGAGATCTATCAAACGCCTGTCATCGATAGTTTTGATCTAGATAGCCCGCTTCGAAAAGAAATATTGTGTTCGACAAAACCAATTCTAATTCCCCAGCAACCACTGATAATTGGGGCTGCAGGAAATAAAAAGATAACCAACTTTTTTAATGGAAAAATAGAAAGGCCATTTTTCATCAATACCCCCATCAACGACATAGATGCCCTTGATATAGCAAAAGGCGCAAACGATACGAGGATTACGGCTGCTTGGGATTTTTCTAAAAACATTTCTTCACAAGAAGCCGTAGACATAAGTGGAAATAATTTTACCGGCAACATTATCAATTTACCTACTAGAGCAGTTAAAGGTTTCATGTGGGATGGTAGTTGCTTTGATTGGACCAAAAAACCAGAGCACTATGGCGCGATACATTTTCACGATGACGACCTCTATGATTGCGAGTGGGAAACTGATTTTAGTTTTCATGTACCAGCAAACTTCAAGAGTGGAGTTTATGCTGCTAAGCTGGAAATTACAGAAAACATTACAGAAATGGTTCCTTTTTTTGTCACCGCACCATTAGAAAAACCTCAGGCAAGAGTTTGTGTTCTGATACCTACTTTCACGTATACCGTCTACGCGAATATTGCCCGTGGGAATACCAACAGCGAAATGCGCCAACGGATGAATGATTGGGGAGCTCAAAAATATAGCGCGGATGACCACACCGAATATGGACTATCTACTTATAATTACCATTCTGACGGAAGTGGCATTAGTTACTCTTCTCGACGAAGACCGATAATAACAATGCGTTCAAATGTCATATCCTACCCAGGAGTGCCCGGTTCAGGTTGCAGACATTTTCCGGCCGACAGTCACCTTTGGTATTGGCTAGAAGTAAAAGGATATGATTTTGATATCATAACTGATGACGAAATACATAGGCACGGAGCAGATGTTATTGATTGTTATGATGTGCTGATGACATGTTCTCATCCTGAATATCATACAAGTAATTCGCTTAACGCTCTTCAGGAATACACAAAGAAAGGGGGACATCTTTTATACCTTGGAGGGAACGGTTTCTATTGGAAAGTAGCAGTAACTGATCAGTGGGAAGATGCTGTTGAAATAAGACGAGGAGAGGGAGGGATACGCGCGTGTGCTTCAGAACCAGGGGAGTATTATAATGCCTTTGACGG
>CALIMD010000168.1 GCA_938028645.1 uncultured Alphaproteobacteria bacterium | reverse complement strand
GGCAGTGGCTTTGTACATATAGCTCCGGGAGCTGGTTCGGATGACTTCGAACTCGGTCTTGAACATGGACTAGAAGTTGTTACTAACGTTGATGACTCGGGAAAGTTTTATGACCATATTCCTTTAGTTGCGGGTATGGATGTTATTAAAGACAACTATCAGATAGCCATGATAGTTAAAAACGCTGGTGCACTAGTTGCTGTGGGCCGGTTAACCCATAGCTATCCGCATTCTTGGAGATCCAAAGCACCACTTATTTTTCGGACTACGCCTCAATGGTTTATTTCTATGGAGACTAACGACCTTCGCAAGTCGGCTTTGTCAGCACTAGATGACACACGATTTATTCCACAACGTGGTCATACCAGATTAAAAACGATGATTGAACAGCGGCCCGATTGGTGTGTTTCCAGGCAAAGAGCCTGGGGCGTGCCAATCACAGTGTTTTTAGATAAAAGAACTGGTGAACCGTTAAGAGATCAATCTGTTGTCGACAGAATTAGCTCAATTTTTGAAGAGGAGGGGTCTGACGCCTGGTACATCAGCGATCCGCAACGTTTTCTTGGAAATGACTACGACGCGAAAGATTTCGAACAAATTAAGGATATTATAGAAGTTTGGTTTGATAGTGGTTCATCTCACACCTTTGTTTTAGAAGCCCGTCCAGAATTGAAATGGCCAGCTTCACTGTATTTAGAAGGTTCTGATCAACATAGAGGTTGGTTCCACACCTCCTTGCTCCAATCGAGCGGGACGCGAGGCAGGGCTCCGTTTGAGGCCGTTTTGACGCATGGGTTTGTTTTGGATGAGGCGGGCCGTAAAATGTCAAAGTCGATGGGAAATGTAACTGCACCTCAGGATGTCATCGATAGGAGCGGAGCCGATATATTGAGGCTCTGGGTTGTAGGATCGGATTATTCTGAAGACTTGCGCATCGGGCCAGAGATTTTAAAACGACAAGTAGATTTATATCGACGTCTAAGAAATACGCTAAGATATGTATTAGGAAACTTAAATGATTTTCAAGAAAGCGAACGAGTGGATTTGGCTGATATGCCAGAACTTGAACGCTGGGTTCTTCATAGATTATCGGAGCTGGATTTAACTATCAGAGAGGGGGTCGATAATTTTGATTTCCATGCGTTATTTCAGCAACTACATAATTTTTGTGCAGTTGACCTATCCGCTTTCTATTTTGATATCAGAAAAGATGTTCTGTATTGTGATGCTCCCGATTCTCTTAGACGCAGAGCGACCCGGTCTGTGCTTGATATTTTGTTCAACACCTTAACAACCTGGCTTGCCCCCATTTTGTGTTTCACCGCTGAGGAAGCATGGCAGGCGCGAGTTAAGAATTCGGAAGACTCAGTGCACCTGAGAACGTTTATCGAAATTCCAAAAGATTGGAGTAATGAAAAATTGGCCCAGAAATGGGATTTGATTAGGGATGTGAGGAAAGTAGTGACTGGCGCCTTGGAAATAGAAAGAGCTGAAAAAAGGATCGGATCGTCTCTTCAGGCAAAACCAACCGTTTATTTAACATCTGATGCTATGGCTGCCCTAGAGGGGTTAGATTCTGCTGATATTTTCATAACATCAGGCGTCACTCTTATGGAGTCAGCGCCCCCAGCAAATGCATTCATGTTGGAAGAGGTCGTTGGTGTTGGCGTTGTCCAAGATTCAGCTGATGGTACTAAATGCGAACGGTGTTGGAAAATACTGCCAGAGGTAGCAGTAAATGACGAACCAGTCTGTGACCGGTGTACATATGCCCTCAGGCATAATGGCTCCTGATTACCGTGACTTTGATATCTAGGAGGGGCACATTCTTTGGAGTTGCAATTGCATTGTCTGTAGTGGCATTTGATCAAGTGACTAAGATGTGGGCACTAGAAAGCTTTTTCTCACCACCTCGAGTTATAGAGGTATTCCCCTGGTTTAACTTGGTCCCAGTATGGAACACTGGAATAAGTTTTGGAATGTTGGCTGACTATTCTGATTGGATGCCGGGAATAATTTCTGGTCTAACGATTATCATTTCACTTGTTCTTTTGGCGTGGTTGTTTGTGGCGGTCTCGATGTTAATTAAATCGGCCTTAAGTTTAATCCTCGGTGGAGCAGTTGGAAATATAATCGACCGGATTAGGTTTGGCGCGGTCATTGATTTTGTAGACATTCATTTTTTTGATTTTCACTGGCCAGCATTTAATATTGCCGACTCTGCCATTACAATTGGTGTTGCACTTTTTTTACTAGATGGTTTTTTGAAGAAAAGTGCTAAAGTATAGAAAAGTTTGAATAGCTGGAGAAACAAAGTGGCTCATCATTTATTATTCAATGCTAGAATGATCATTGGTATTTTGGTTGTGCTCATGATGGGGTCGCTCCTTAGCGGGTGCAGTAACGTTCGCGACGCTCTTGGTCAGAATAAAAAATCGCCGGATGAATTTGCCATTCTTGCGAGAGCTCCTCTAAGTGTGCCGCCTAATTTCAGTTTGCGTGTCCCTAATAAAGGAATGGAGAGACCTCAAGAGCCATCCTCTAGGAATATGGGGAGGGATTTAATCTTTAAGAAGAGCAATTCGGAGCGAGGAAACGACAGTAAACCTGACTCATCGAGCATCAGAGGTCTGCTTGGGACCAATAAAGCAAATCCTAAGATACGAGAAATCATCAATGCTGAAACGAAGAATATGGTTTTTGAAGATAAGCTGTTTTTAGATAAACTTTTGTCGTGGAAAAAACCGTCAGAAGATGGTGTTTTAGTGGATGCTGCTGCAGAAGCTAAACGGCTCAAAAATAATTTTGAACAGGGGAAACCTGTTACTGAGGGTAAAACCCCAATCATAAATAGAAAAAAAGGCGGGCTACTGAATAAACTTTTTTAAAAACAAGAAACCGGGGATTGCCATAGACCATTTAAACTCCCATTTAGTAAACTATAGATTGGGGGTATTTTGTTTAATTTAAGGAAAAACTCAACGCTAATAAATCGTCTGTTCCTAGTTACCGTTTTCCTACTGCTCATCTTTATAATACCTGCAAAGGGAGAGGTTTTTTCTCCTAAATCATTTGATTTGAAAAATGGTTTGAAAGTGGTGGTGGTGGAGGACCATCGTGCCCCAGTTGTAACACATATGGTATGGTATAAGGTTGGGTCTGCAGATGAGCCAGTCGGCCAATCCGGAATAGCACATTTTTTAGAGCATCTTATGTTTAAGGGAACAAAACGATTCAGGCCGGGTGAAGCATCTGAAATTATTTCAAAAAACGGTGGAAATGAGAATGCCTTCACCAGTTTTGATTATACTGCTTTTTATCAGACGGTGGCGCCAGATAAGCTTGAGCTAGTCATGGATATTGAAGCTGACAGAATGCAGAACTTGCAGTTGGACGATAAAGACGTAACAGCCGAGCGTGATGTGGTATTAGAGGAGCGGAGAACAAGAACAGATAATAGCGATGCAGCATTGTTTCGAGAACAAATAGCCGCTGCTATGTATTTAAATTACCCTTACAGGATACCGATTATAGGGTGGGCTGATGAGATACGCGCTCTAACTAAAGAAATGGCGTTAAAGTTTTACGAGCGCTGGTACTCCCCCAATAATGCAATTGTAATAGTAGCAGGAGCTGTCGACCCCGGCGAAGTGAAACGATTAGCCACTAAATATTATGGTGCCATCCCAGCGAAAAATCTAAACTTGCGTAACAGAGTTAAAGAACCACCTCAAATTGCAGCCCGACGTTTAACGATGGAAAGCAAACAGGTTGGTCAAGCTAGTTGGAGCCGCAGATACAGTGCACCTAGTTACCGATATGGTGAGACAAAACATGCGTTCGCTTTGCAAGTCTTGAACGAGATTATTGGAGGGGGAACTACCTCACGTCTTTATCAATCTTTGGTTGTTGATAAATCATTAGCAGTAGCCGCGGGGTCCTGGTATCGGGCTGAAAGTATTGGGCCATCAGTTTTTGGCTTTTACGCAAGTCCTCAAGAAGGCGTGAGTATGGAACTTTTAGAAAAAAGCATAGACCTAGAAATACGCCAGGTTTTGAAAGATGGTGTTACTAAAGAGGA
>CALIMD010000167.1 GCA_938028645.1 uncultured Alphaproteobacteria bacterium | reverse complement strand
TATAACGAACATTATCGATCTCCCGATCGTTTAAAGATACAGTATCCATAATATCATCTATAGTATTATCGCTTAATTCGCCCGATTTTGCAAAGCTTTCCACGTTAACAAAGAGGCTTTAGCGATAAATTCTCGATTGCGATGCAATAATGAGGCCAAGTGAATCATGTTGAGTTTACTTTAACTCTAACTCCAACTCCAACTCTCATGCATTAAGTTGATTGTTAGTTGCCTTTTGATGATGTAAGTTCATCAAGTTTAAAATTTAGAGGTAAGAAATGCCGCTTGATACCAGACAATTTCGAGATGTTATGGGAACTTTTACGACAGGGGTTACAATCATAACCACCCTCGAAAATAAAATGCCTCATGGTATAACCGCCAACTCGTTTACTTCAGTATCTTTGTCTCCACCATTGGTAATGTTCTGTCTGGGAAAGTCATCCACAAATTTCGACGCGTTTATGAACTCTGACTGCTTTGCTGTAAATATTTTAACTGCAGAACAAAATGAACTCTCAACGCATTTTGCCACCTTTGATGGAGATCGGTTTGATGGGTTGAATTGGATCGAATGGGAGACGGGGGCACCGATTTTACAAGATGTCATTTCAGCAATTGATTGTCGAATAGAAGCAAAGCATGACGCCGGCGACCACGTTATTATGGTGGGTCTAGTCGTACGTGCCCAAGTCCAAAATTTCTCTTCACCTTTGCTTTACTTTAAGGGTGGTTATGAAAGGCTTGAAAACAAATCAGAGAAATAAAGGATTAATTTATGATCTGCAATATTGTTTCTTTAAGCCTTAATCTCATCAAGAATTCGAACTCGATGCTCGTCTAAATTGGGTGCTGGCAGCCTCGTTTTTGGATCTTCGAAGCCCGATATTTTTACTGGATTTCCAGAAACTTTCATCGGGCCAGTAATTGGGTCATCGATTGAAACAATCATATTTCGGGCGATTGTTTGGGGGTGGGATGACGCTTGACCTACATCATTTATAGGGCTCGCTGGTATACCGAAGTCTCCTAATCTATCTACCCAGTGTGCTGTAGTATTTGACATGAGCACAACTTCCATTTCGATTTTCAATGCTTCAACATTTTGATTCCGAAGATCGTTAGTGGTGTATCTTTTATCAGTCACCCATTCTGTTTTTTCTAAGGACTCGCACAATTTAGCAAATAATGCATCGTTCCCAGCGGATATGATTATATAGCCATCGCTGGTTTGGTAGGCTTCAAATGGTGTGATCGAGGGATGTCTGGCCCCAAGCGGTCCCGGAGCGGTTCCGCTGACGTGATAGCGCATAACCGCGTTTTCAAGCAACGCTACCTGACAGTCCAGCATTCCAATATCAACTTTCGTTGCTTCACCTGTTAATTGACGATGATATAGCGCCGCCTGAATTCCGATGGTGGCGTACAGACCCGAACCAATGTCACCGATGGACATTCCTATTCTTGTTGGTGGGCTTCCAGGGTGGCCAGTCACACTCATAATCCCCCCCATTCCCTGAACAACCATATCATAGGCCGGCCGGTACATATCAGGACCCGAATGCCCAAAACCTGATGCGGATGCGTAGATTAAATTTGGGTATTCTTGTTTCAAAGTCTCCCATCCAAAACCCAATTTTTCCATCGTTCCTGGCCTGAAATTTTCAACAATTACATCCGCTTTTGCCAAAAGCTTTTTGAAAATAACTTTATCACCATCCGCCTTCAAATTAAGGACAAGGCTCTCCTTCCCTCTGTTAACGGACTGAAAGTATGCTGATTTACCATTCACAAATGGACCGTATTGTCGCGCATCATCACCAGTCTCCGGAGCCTCTACCTTGATAACTCGAGCCCCTAGTTCAGCCAACATTAATGTGCAATAGGGACCGGCCAAAATTCTTGATAAATCTATCACTGTCAATCCTGACAAAGGGCCTTTTGGGGGATTCTTTAACTCTACAGAAGAGACGTTCATTTTAGTGTCCTTACGTTAATTTCTGTTTCTATTATCAGGTTTAAACCTACAGGCGCCATTATTACAATCTTATCTAATCAAAATTAAAATCAAATAAATAAATTATCAATAAATCACCAATAGGGATTGTTCATCGATTGTTAACTAAAACGCCCTACATAATTAGTAAAATATACCAGTATGTTGCTCAATTATTACTTTTGTTTCCTTGAAGATCCATGTTATCTTATCGTCAGGGGCAATAGGATTTTGAACGGATTTGCATTTCCCTTTGATTGTAATTGCTGTTAAGGCGTCCTGGCAGCTTTTTTTTTAAGGTTGGTTTTTGAGAAGTGAGTTCAAAATTACGGATTATTTTTTCCTGAATATAAAGAATAGATGATAACTCCGCTTAGAAGCTAAGTTGGTGTGGTCAGAGCGATACTACAGGTTCGGAGAAATGGTGACATGAGGCTAGAGGAACGAGTGGAGAAAATGGAAAAGAGACCCCGGGCACCATATATGAAGCCAACGGATATTAGTGATCCAAATTACTTTCATAAAGTGGTGGATTGTCAGTGGGCCTGTCCAGCTCATACGCCAGTACCTGAATATATTCGCATGATTGCCCAGCAGAGATATACAGAAGCTTACATGATTAATTGGGAGTCAAATGTTTTTCCGGGTGTGCTTGGCCGAACCTGTGATAGGCCTTGCGAGCCCGCTTGTCGCAGAGGGCGAATTGAAGAAAAACCAGTTGCTATCTGCAGATTAAAGAGGGTGGCAGCGGATCACAGAGGGGATATCGAGCATTTAATGCCGAGTATAACGCCAAAAAATGGGCGGCGTGTAGCCTGTATTGGCGGGGGGCCTGCCTCGTTAACAGTTGCACGGGATTTAATCCCTCTTGGATATGAGGTTGTGATTTTCGATAGAGATTCGCGTGGTGGTGGAATGATGAGAAGTCAAATTCCAGCATTCCGGCTACCTGAGTCTGTTTTAAACGAAGAGGTAGATAGAATATTAAATTTTGGTGCCGAAACGCATTTTAATCATGATGTTACGAGTTTGAAAAATGTGTTGGACGAAAATTTTGATGCTGTTTTCGTTGGCACAGGCGCGCCGAAAGGTCGAGACATCGATATACCGGGACGGTCAGAAGTGCAGGATAATTTTCATATTGGGATAGATTGGCTTATGAGTGTGGCTTTTGAACACACATCCAAAATTGGAAAGAAAGTAGTCGTTCTCGGGGGTGGTAATACCGCTATGGATTGTTGCCGGACCGCTAAACGGCTTGGTGGTGAGGTTGTTAAGGTGATTGTTCGTAGCCCGTTTGATGAAATGAAGGCATCTCCGTGGGAAATAGAAGATGCACAGAATGAAGACATCGAAATATTGAATAATCATGTACCAGAGAAATTTCTCGTTGAAGATGGGAAATTAACCGGGATTGTATTTCAAAAAGTTAAGCCCGAATATGATGAAACAGGTCGGAGAAAGTTGGTTCCGACTGGGGATGCCCCAGTGATTGTACCCTGCGACGATGTGCTTTGCGCAATTGGCCAAGAAAACCATTTTCCATGGATCGAGCGTGATATTGGTCTTGAGTTTGACGAGTGGGATATGCCCGTCGTCGACCGTACAACTTTTCAATCTACGAATCCGAAGGTGTTTTTTGGCGGGGATGCAGCATTTGGTCCTGAGAATATTATTTGGGCTGTGGCCCACGGTCATCAGGCTGCTATTTCAATTGATCAATTTTGCCAGTCGAAGGATATCAATCAGAGGCCAGCACCTGATGTGACGCTGATCAGCCAAAAAATGGGGATGCACGAGTGGTCTTATCACAATGACATCTCTAATGAGGAAAGATATGCGGTCCCACATGCAGAAAAAATGTCAGCGTTGAAAGATATAAAACTAGAGGTAGAACTCGGGTTTGATGAAAAAATGGCTTTTGAAGAAGCAATGCGCTGTCTTAATTGTGACATTCAAACTGTTTTTGATGATGTGAAATGTATTGAGTGTGACGCGTGTGTTGATATCTGTCCTGTCGATTGTATCAATTTTATCAAGAATGGAGAGGAAACTGACGTTCGATCACGGCTTCGCGTTCCAGCTCTAGACGAAGACCAAAGCCTTTACGTCTCCGATATGTTGCCAACTGGTCGCGTCATGGTCAAAGATGAAGATGTATGTTTGCATTGCGGACTTTGCGCCGAACGTTGCCCCACAGCAGCTTGGGATATGAGCCAATTTCTTCTCAAGGAAGGGCAAGCAAAAAATCAAAGGCAAGTTGCATGATTATAAACGATTTCGTAATCAAGTTCGCTAATGTCAATGGTTCTGGCTCTGCCAGTGCAAATGCACTTTTCGCAAAGGCAATATTTAGAATGGGAGTTCCTGTCGCTCCTAAAAATATTTTCCCGTCTAATATCCAAGGGCTCCCAACTTGGTTTGAGTGCCGCGTAAATGGCAACGGATACTTGGGTAGAAGAGATGGGATCGATATTATGGTTGCCATGAATCCTCAAAGTTGGGACGAGGATATTAAGGCAATTTTACCTGGCGGGTATTTACTTTATGACAGCACTTTTATCAGAGAAATTGACCGCGATGATATCAAAACGATCGGAGTTCCATTAACGCAGCTGTGTAACGAAAGATTTACTATTCCAAGAGAACGGCAACTTTTTAAAAATGTTGCTTATGTAGGTGCATTAACGGCTCTTCTAGACATGGATTTTGATATTATTAAGGGCATGATATCAGAACAGTTTCGAGGCAAAGATAAGTTAATAGCGCCCAATATAGATGCGCTTGAAATAGGAAGAAATTATGCTTTGAAGTATTTCGACTGTCCGCTGGATGTGCGCGTTGAAACCTCTGATGCAGTTGGAGACCAGATCCTTATAGAGGGAAACGCTGCGGCAGGGCTTGGATGTGTTTTCGCCGGTGCAACTGTAGCTGCATGGTATCCTATAACGCCCTCTACATCTGTTGCCGAGGCTTTTGAAAACTACTGTCATAAACTAAGAATTGACGAAGAAACAGGAAAAAAGAAATTTGCCATCGTTCAAGCGGAAGATGAGTTAGCAGCTATTGGGATGGTGATTGGTGCGAATTGGAACGGCGCTCGTGCGTTTACCGCCACGAGTGGCCCAGGTATTTCTCTAATGAGTGAATTCCTCGGTTTAGCTTATTTTGCGGAGGTACCTGCTGTGTTATTTAATATTCAGCGGGGGGGGCCGTCAACAGGCATGCCAACAAGAACCCAGCAGTCAGACATAACCGCGTGCGCCTATGCCAGCCATGGAGACACAAAACATATTTTAATATTTCCTTCTGATCCCACGGAATGTTTTGACTTTGCAATAGAAGCATTCGACCTTGCCGAGAGACTGCAAACACCCGTGATAATAATGAGTGATCTAGATCTTGGCATGAATGAATGGACGACAAAGCCATTTCAGATCGATGAAAGTAAAGGTTTTGATAGAGGTAAAGTTTTAGATGCAGAGCAGCTGGATGAGGTAGAACGATTTGGCCGGTACTTGGATGTTGATGGGGATGGCATACCGTACCGCACTTATCCTGGCACTCATCCTGAAAAAGGTGCCTTTTTTACACGAGGAACATCGCATAACGAGTATGCAGGATATACCGAGGATGGTAGTGTTAATGTCCGTATCATGGAGCGCTTGGTTCATAAATTTAATACTGCCAAAGAATTAGTTCCTGGACCTGTATTTGGTCAGGACAAGCAGGGCTCGACACTGGGATTGTTATATTTTGGTACGACAGCAATTTCGATTCCAGAAGCCATGGAGATGTTGGATGAACATGGTTTAAAAATTGATACAATGCGCATTAGAGCTTTCCCATTTTCCAGAGAAGTCGAAGATTTTATAAATAGTCATGAAAAAGTTTTTTTAGTAGAACAAAATAGAGATGCCCAATTACGGTCTTTGTTAGTTAACGAATGTGAAATAGACCCTGCTCGAATAGTTCCTATTCTTAATTATGATGGGTTCCCCATAACAGCAAAATGTATCGTCGACCTAATATCGGAAGCCCTAGAGGGAAACGCTAAGAAAACTGGATCAGATTCAGTTGCCGCAGAATAACCAGGGAATATTTTTATTGGATAATCATTTATGAGTTATATTGCCAAACCAAAATTCCATCACCCAAATTTGCCTCGTAATGAATTAGGGCTGACCCGCAGAGATTATGAGGGAGCAATGTCTACTTTATGTGCCGGTTGCGGTCATGACTCGGTCAGCGCCGCTATCGTAGAGGCATGTTTTGAGCTGAATTTGCCAGCTCATAAATTGGCTAAAATGTCTGGAATTGGCTGTTCATCAAAAACACCTACATACTTTTTATCAAAAAGTCATGGGTTCAACTCTGTACATGGCCGAATGCCTTCGGTAGCTACTGGCGCAAATCTGGCAAATAATGAGTTGAAATATATCGGAGTCTCGGGCGATGGAGACACAGCATCCATAGGATTTGGTCAATTTGCTCATGCAGTACGACGGCAGGTTGATATGCTTTATATTGTCGAAAATAATGGTACATATGGGCTCACCAAAGGCCAGTTTTCGGCAACCAACGACCGAGTGTCTCTTGGAAGAAAAGGTCAGAAAAATGCTTTTGACTCCATCGACCTAGCTGCCATTGCTATACAACTCGGGGCTAGTTTTGTCGGTCGAGGCTTTTCCGGAGATAAAGAGCAGCTAGTTCCAATGATAAAAGCGGCACTTTCGCATAAAGGCTTTGCTTTTATAGATGTTATATCTCCCTGTGTCACATTCAATAATCATAACGGTTCTACTAAGAGTTTTGAGTTTTTCCGGGATAATGAGCGATCAATTACAGCGACCGATTACATCGCTCCAAGAGAGACTATAACCGCTGACTATAAAGAAGGATCAGTAATTGACGTGACCCTTCACGATAGTAGTACGGTGCGTTTGAGGAAACTTGACGCTAATTATGATCCATCTGATTCCGCCGCAGCTCTTCAGCATATCATGAAGCATGAGGAATTAGGAGAGGTGGCCACTGGGCTGTTATATCTCAATGTTGAAGATACTGAGTTGAAAGAAAAAATGGATATCGTTAACGTCCCGTTGAATTCTCTTGGAGTTACGGAACTCCGACCCGACTCTAATAAGCTTGAAAGTATTAATAAAAGCTTACGGTGAAGGTATCTGAAGTACTAGGATAAATTTTTAGCTATTTGCTTTGCTGCTTGTTCCAATTTTGCTCCAAATCTTTCCCTTTGTTTCATCCATTTCCATTCTTCTCGAGATGCATTCATTTCGAGAGCAGCTATTGGTAAGCCATTTTTATCCAGTATCGCAGAACCGATGGAAATTATGCCCAAATCAGTCTCTCCATCGATTATCGAAAAACCTTTTGTATATGCTGTTTCGATCTCCTTTAGTATTAACTTTGGGTCTGTTTTGGTTTTTTTAGTGTAAGCATTCTTATGCGAAGAAAATACTAGCGCTACGGCATTCATGGCTGGCAGGTGGGATAAAACGGAACGACCTGCTGAACTATATATCAACTCAAAAGGAGTCCCCGGTGTTATAATTTTTGGAGAAGGTTTTTTACTCGGGCTTTGCATTATGTTAATGAGATTTGTGTTGTTAAAGGCCAGCAAAAAAAAACTCTCTTCGACACTTGAACTTATATCTCTAATTATTTCAAAAGAGGCTTTTTTAATTCTACCAAGCCGATTGTATGTAAAACCAAGACTTAATGTTTTTATCCCAGGTGTATATTTTTTTGTCTGTTGGTTTTTTTCGATATAACCAAGTTTTTCCAATGTATATAAGAGCCTCTGGGTTCCACTTATTCCATATCCTGTAAGTTTGGATATCTCACTTAAGCTGAGTTCATTTTCGACGTTTTCAAATAATTCAATTATAGCGAAGCCTTTTTCAATAGACTTGATAAAAAGAGGATCCTCGAATTCAGAGGCCATTTTTACAACTACCTTAAATAAAAATATTTAAAAAATTGTTGAAGGTGTCTAAAACAAGCAATTAATATGGAAAGTACTATCACCGTTGCAACTCAAAAGAAATGAGGATAGCCCTACTTTAGAAAGAAATACTTAGGAATAAACTTCAATCGAGAAATAATAATGCGATCATCGTCAGGGACATTTCCTTTTAGAGATATTAATGGAACGGTTTGGCTTGCATATACAGACTGGGGTATATCGACGCGTGAAAATTTATTACTTTGTGTGCACGGTCATACCAGGCAAGGTAGGGATTTCGCGAAACTTGGGGAATATTTCTCGAAAGACTGGCACACTATCAGTTTTGATTTAGCAGGACACGGAAAAAGTGGTTGGCTTTCGAACAAGGAAGACTATTCCGTGGAGAGCTCTGTGCGTCATATCGATGGCCTCATGGATTATAGGGGGATCTCGAAAGTCGATTGGCTTGGTACATTTACAGGTGGCATTTTGGGAATGATTTTTGCTGCACGGGACAATAGTCCCATACGGCGTCTAATACTAAATGACGTTGGGCCTCTTTTAACGTTTGCATCAATAAAGCTTTTACTAGATCGTTTTAAATCAAATGCCGTATTCAAAGACTTAGAGGATGCCAACGTATATTTCAGAAGAGCATATTCAGGTTGTGGTATTGGCGATGATGTTAACTGGTCGGATTTCATTGTTCGAAGTATCAATAGAGAAGTCGACGGGACCTACAGTCTGCATTATGATCCCGCTATTATAAATGAGTTGGAAACCATTTGGAGTGATCTTGATGTTTGGGATGTTTATGAAAAAATACAATGCCCTGTGCTTGTATTGCGAGCTAAAGGGTCAGATGTTCTGAGCAGAGACGTAGCAGATAGAATGGCGCGGGTAGGACCGAAAGCGAAAATAATTGAACTCGAAGATTGTGGACATGCTCCGGTACTTGTTGATCCAAAATATTTGAGCATAGTTTCCGAGTGGTTGAGTGAAACCAATCACCTAATAGAAGATGAGGATCTTCCTCCACAAGATAAAAAACTGGGTAAAGATCAAGTTGACTAACCCCTCAAGTTTAAAGTCGAGTAAGGGATATCCAAACTACCAAGAGAGGTTTCCTTGGTTGGGTGCCGACTTGCAGACCTTGAGAAGTTTCTTAATACCAAAACTAAAAATCTCGAATGTTAGATCATCAGATAAACTTACGTTCCAAATGACGGATGGATCGGGTGATCAACTAACTGGTACGATAAGTTTTCCTTGCTGCACGATACCCCAATTGCCATTAATTATTTTAATCCATGGACTTGGTGGTTGTGAAGACAGTGCTTATATGTTGCAAACGTCAGATTACTTCCTTGGACGTGGTTACAGTGTTTTAAGACTCAATTTAAGAGGAGTTAAATCGGCACAAGCGCCCTCCCGACATTACTACCATGCTGGACGTGATAAAGACTTGCAGAGCGTCTTTAAAGAGCTAAATGCAATGCAATTTATGCCTAATGGCTTAATAATAATAGGGTTCTCACTGGGTGGGAATATACTCTTAAAGTCGCTTGGTCGATTTGGAACAGAATATCCCATTCGAGCGGCTTTATCCGTCTCCGCGCCGATAGATTTAGCGATGACCTCTGAAC
This sequence comes from uncultured Alphaproteobacteria bacterium, assembly GCA_938028645.1. Taxonomy (GTDB): domain Bacteria; phylum Pseudomonadota; class Alphaproteobacteria; order Thalassobaculales; family Thalassobaculaceae; genus UBA7326. The sequence goes on along the minus strand of CALIMD010000167.1, from coordinate 1,820 downwards.
GAGTTTTGCAACCCCGAAATTACTTATACCATAAGTGGCTGTTGCACCATATGAAGAATGGCATGCTTGGTTTGAAGGATTTAAATGACAGACAGAGAAAAACTATTCTGCGTACGAATACGGTATTTGAATTTGATGACCGTATCACTGCGCCGGAGAATGGTTTCTCGGGCGCGGTTGATTATTATAAATCCTGTTCCGCCAAGTTTTTTATCCACGAGATAAAAGTACCGACATTAATTGTAAGCGCTAAAAATGACCCGTGGGTGCCATCCGCCATGTATTTACCCATTGCTCGATGTAAATTGAAAAACGTCAAAATTATCCTGCCGGACGGGGGGGGACATGTTGGATTTCACGATCGCCGCGGATGTTGGTACCATAGAGTTTTCTATCAATTCATATCAGAACTTAGTTGCCAATAAATTAAATCGGGATTTCCTCGGTTTTACAGGAAAAGTACAGAAAAAAGGCTCTGAGCACATGCCCAGAGCCTTTTGGAAAAGAAAATTATAAAAGAGAAATTATCGCTTAACTCGCGTAATTTCTTCGAGCAACTCGTCCCCCGTTGTAATGATTTTTGTTGCAGCCGAGTAAGCTCTTTGTGCAATTATCAAATCGGTAAACTGTCCTGCTATGTCAACAGTAGAGTTTTCTAAGGCGCTAGCAGACACACGTCCCGCTCCACCTTCTGTGGCGAAGTTCAACACCGCTTCGCCTGAGTCAGCAGTGATCCGGTAAGCGTTCCCAGATAATGCTTCAAGCTCTGCTGGGGCAGGGACGGTCGCGATAGGAAGTTTATAAATTGGACGAGAAGAGCCATCCGAAAAAACAGCAGTTAAAAGTCCTTTATCATCAAATGATACTCTTTCTAAATCGGTTGGACCATTGCCATCTTGGTTTAGAAGTGATGTCTGGTATGGTGCATCATATTGTGTCATACCAGATGATGTGCCAAAATTTCCAAAGTTAATATTAAAGGAAAGTGTGTCAACCGCTCTATCAGCATATTGCCCAGTAATCGCAGTGTCTGTGAATGTAATAGTGGTAGTTGCTGCGGTTCCATTGGCGCCGGTGGTGGCCGCCCCTCCAGCTCCAACAGCGGTTACCGTTTTGGGTGTACCATTTGTGTTGAATTCTATACGGAAACCTGTAGCTTTGCCGGCAGTACCTGTTTCAGCTATGTTTTGTGCGCCTCCTGACGGATCACGTAAGGTGGCTACGCAATCCCAAATATTTGCAGTGGCTGTCTTGTCCCACTCAAGTCGCAAGAGATAATCGTTACCTTGAGAGTCATAGACAGTAAGGTTTGTGACATCAACGGCGCTTGCATTAGTATTTGCTGCGTTTAAATTAATGTTCAATTCTACATTTTCTGTTACTTTTGCAACCCTCTGAAATTTTGATAAATCGACGGTTTCTAAACTAGAGAGCAAGTCCTTAGTTGTTGCGTTTTCAATAGCACCCGTTCCATCCGTTGCATAACCCTGTAGGTAAAACCCCGCACTGTTCACAAGCTTATCATTTTCGTCTTTTATGAAATTTCCTGCCCTTGTTAGTAGATATTCATCACCCAAACCAGGCACAGGGGCCTCGTTTGTTATAAAGAAACCATTTCCATCAATAGCAACGTCGGTGGAGTTTGATGTTCCCTGCAGCAAGCCTTGCTTAATAGGGTCTGATTGAGTAATTGACTTCACGCCACCAGCGCTTGCAGAGGTGCTAAGACTTTGTGTAACCAAAGCCTGGAACTGTGTGGTTGTATCTTTGAAGCCGACTGTGTTCACGTTAGCGATGTTATCGGAAATAACAGCAAATGC
>CALIMD010000166.1 GCA_938028645.1 uncultured Alphaproteobacteria bacterium | reverse complement strand
TAAGGTAAAAGCATCGGCTGTAGCCCCTGCAAATCCAGCGATAACTTTACCGTTTGATAAACGCCTTACTTTACGGGCCTTACTTTTTATTACGGTGCTTCCAAGCGTCACTTGCCCATCGCCAGCGATTACGACCTGGCTTCCTGATCTAACGGATAAAATTGTTGTGCCATACCAGGTATCTTCGGAATGCAACATAAGCGACGACTCCCTTTTAAGGCTTGGATAATGGTAGTCGGCAGCAAGGTCAAGTTAGAACTGGATCGAAACCAATTTAGCTGGTGGACTGGTCAGGAGCCTTAGATCCTGATAATAAACGGCATTCCTTAAATTAGGAGACATTGAATGACGAAAGCACGTGTCTGTAAAACCAAACGCTCCACGAAAGAAACTCAAATAGAGGTAGCTGTCAATATAGATGGAACCGGTGTGTATAATGTTTCTACGGGTATTGGATTCCTCGATCACATGATTGAGCAATTGTCTAAACATTCACTAATGGATTTAGATGTAAATGCAAAAGGAGATATTCACATCGATTATCACCATACAACGGAGGATTCGGGGTATGCGATAGGGGATGCGATAAAAACAGCGTTAGGTACTCGTGTTGGAATTGTAAGGTATGGCAATGCAAAGGTTCCTATGGACGAAACACTGAGTGAAGTATCATTAGATATATCCGGAAGACCCTATCTTTCGTGGCATGTAACTTTTCCTAATTCAAAAGTCGGAGATATGGATACGGAATTATTTAAAGAATGGTTCAGAGCCTTTGCACAGTCATCAGGCATGACAATACATGTGATAAATTTGTATGGCGAGAATACGCATCATATAATTGAATCTTGTTATAAAGCCCTTGCAAGAGCGTTGCGACAAGCAATGAGTATTGATGCGCGGGCAAAGGATATAATTCCGTCAACCAAAGGTAGTATTGGCGGCGATGTTGTGAAGGATTAATCAAGCATGAGCGTGGCTATAATAGACTGCGGTTCTGGAAACTTGAGATCGGCAGCTAAGGCTTTCGAAAAAATGGCAACCAAAACAACGGGACCGGTGTATGTTACAAAGTGTCCAGATGTAGTGGCCAAAGCCAAATTCATTGTATTGCCAGGCCAAGGGGCATTTCCCAATGTCAAGAAAGGCTTAGACTCAATACCCGGCTTGCGAGAATCTCTCCAAGAACAAGTAGTTGATTGCGGAAAACCATTTTTAGGAATTTGCGTTGGCATGCAATTAATGGCAGATGTCAGTCAAGAGTACATGCCTACAGATGGTTTGGGGTGGGTGCCCGGTGAGGTGTCCAAAATAGACCCCAATAGATATCTGAAAAACGAGGATAAACCACTCAAAATACCTCATATGGGTTGGAATGCGGTAACAATATATGACTCGGATCATCCTGTTTTAAATAATATTGATAATGGGTCGTATTTCTATTTTGTTCATAGTTTTCAATTAAAAGTGAAGAAGAAAAATCATCTGATAGCAACTACCGATTATGGTATTATGATCACTGCTGTTGTTGGGCGAGATAATATGATAGGCACACAATTTCACCCTGAAAAAAGCCAAGGAATGGGATTAAGACTGATACAAAACTTTTTGACGTGGTGCCCGTGATGGAATTTTGCTATGAATGGAAATGATAAATTAGAGCAATCAACCAACATAATGGTTGAATTAATGCATAATTTGAAGTCAGCCGATCTTAACGACCTCTGTGACGCGGCGGAAGCAGCAATTATAGATGGGGGAGGATTTGGATGGTTGGCCCCTCCACCTCGAGACGTCTTAGAATCATATTGGAACGGCGTGTTGCTTATCCCTGAGCGAGACCTGCTGGTTGGAAGATTAGATGGAGTTATTGCGGGCTCCTGCCAGGTTCTTAGACCAGCGAGAAATAATGAAGCGCAGAGCTTTTCTTGCAACTTAACCACTAATTTCGTTGCCCCATGGGCGCGAGGTCACGGATTATCAGCTAAGCTAATTAAGGCCGCAGAAGCCCAGGTTAAAGAATCTGGGTTCGATCTATTGAATCTTGATGTGCGTGAAACTCAATTGGCCGCTATTCGGCTTTTTGAAAGCCTTGGTTATAATAAATTTGGGGAACATCCATATTATGCAAATGTTGGCGGTAATTACGTCAAAGGTTGCTTCTATTATAAAAGATTGTCGTAGATAATTTTTCTGAAACGAGGGAAGCTAAATGGAGTTATTTCCTGCCATTGACCTGAAAAAAGGGTCATGTGTTAGACTATTAAGAGGAGATATGGATGCGGCGACAGTGTTTAATTCGTCGCCGAGTGACCAAGCAAAAAAATTCGAAAGCTCTGGTTGTAAGTGGTTACATGTTGTTGATTTGGATGGTGCTTTCGTAGGGCATTCTGTCAATTTAGAAGCTGTTAATTCAATATTGGAGGCTGTTGATGTCCCTATCCAGCTAGGTGGCGGTATACGTGATATTAAGCAGGTTGAATTCTGGATAGATCAGGGCGTCTCAAGAATTATTTTAGGAACAGCGGCATTAATGAACCCGGAGTTTGTCAAACAAAGCTGCGCGGCTTTTCCAGGAAAAATAGCAGTAGGTATAGATGCACTCAAAGGTCTCGTCGCAGTGAATGGATGGTCAGAAAATACTAAAATAACAAGCTTAGAATTAGCCCAAAGATTTGAAGATAATGGCGTATCCTCGATAATTTTCACGGACATTGATCGAGACGGGGCAATGCAGGGTGTGAATATAGACGCAACATTAGAGCTTTCACTTGCCACGTCCATTCCTGTTATAGCATCAGGAGGCGTCTCTTCAATTGAGGATTTACAATTGTTGAAAGCGCGAGCTTCTAGGAACATAGCGGGTGTTATATGTGGGCGCGCATTATATAATGGAGCAATTGATTTGAAAGAAGCATTAAAAACTCTAAACTCTTAAGTTTTTCTGGAAAAATATTATGCTGACAGTCAGAATTATTCCGTGTCTAGATGTAAAGGATGGCAGGGTTGTTAAAGGGGTAAATTTCCTGGACTTAATTGACGCAGGAGACCCGGTAGAACAAGCAAAGATTTATGATAAAGAGGGAGCCGATGAACTAACCTTCTTGGATATTACGGCCAGCAGTGAAAATAGAGATACAATATTGGATGTTGTTTCCAGGACTGCGGAGCAGTGCTTCATGCCCTTGACCGTTGGAGGCGGCGTTAGATCTGAAAAAGATATACGGAACCTCCTCTTGGCAGGAGCAGACAAAGTTTCTATTAACACTGCGGCAGTTCAGCGGCCATTATTTGTTCAAGAGGCTGCAAAAAAATTTGGTTCTCAGTGTATCGTCGTTGCAATAGACGCGAAGCGTGTTGATGGAGGGGATTTCCAAGTCTTTACGCATGGAGGTCGAAGAGCAACAGGTATTAATGCGGTGGCGTGGGCAAAGCAAATGGTTGATTACGGAGCAGGCGAAATTCTTTTGACTTCCATGGACAGGGATGGAACGAAAAAAGGCTTCGACATTCCATTGACTAAATTAATCGCATCATCAATTTCTGTTCCGCTCGTTGCCTCTGGGGGTGTCGGTTCCATTGACCATTTCTCAGAAGGGGTTATTGAAGGGGGCGCCTCAGCAGTTCTTGCTGCTTCAGTATTCCATTTTGGCCAGGTTAGAATATCAGAGGTTAAAGCTAATATGTCCGCATTAGGGTTACCTGTTCGGCTATAATTGGAGTTTAAAATGAAAAATAAAATGGACGACCTCTATTATACCATATGTGAAAGAAAAAAGGCTGCCCCCAAAGGCTCATACACTGCTCAGCTCTTTGATGGCGGGACCGATGTAATAGCGCAAAAGGTCGGCGAGGAAGCGGTTGAAACCATTATTGAGGCAATCTCCAAAAGAAAAAGTGGTGTAATATATGAAAGTGTCGATCTGATATACCATTTGATGGTCTTATGGGCGGATTCGAATATTAAATTGAAAGATATTTGGAATGAGATGGAAAGGCGATCAAGCGAGTCGGGCCTAGAAGAAAAAGCGAACAGAGTTAAAACATGACGAAAGAGATTATCGATGGCAGATTATGATCCGGATAATATATTTGCAAAAATACTAAAAGGGGAAATCCCAAACAAAACTGTTTATGAAAATGAGCATGTTTTAGCCTTTGAAGACATTAATCCCCAAGCGCCAGTTCATGTCCTCGTAATACCAAAGGGGCCGTACACAGATATGAGGGATTTTTCAAAAAGAGCGTCAGAGGAAGCGCAGATGGCTTTTTCTAGATCCATTGGAGACATTGTAGAAATATTAGAACTTGAAAAAACGGGTTTTCGCGCGATAGCAAATACAGGAATTAACGGGTTGCAAGAGGTCCCTCATTATCATCTCCATATACTGGGCGGCCAACCATTAGGAAGAATGATACATATTTCATGACTTCGTCGTTATAGTTTTGATTCGATAGCCTCCCAAATAATCTTTGCAACATTAATGCCGCTAAACCGGGTAAGTTCTTGAATGCCTGTTGGGGATGTAACATTGATCTCGGTCAAGTGACTCCCTATCACATCAATCCCGACAAAAAGCAAACCCTGTTCTTTTAGAGTTGGGCCGATAATCTCACATATCTCCTGATCTCTTTTCGTAAGCTCACATTTTTTTGGGGTTCCCCCGACGTGCATATTTGAGCGCGCTTCGCCAGCCGCCGGGACTCTGTTTATGGCGCCGATGGCTTTGCCATCTACTAGTATGACTCGTTTATCACCTTCTCGTACTTTTGGCAGATATTGTTGAACAATGAAGGGCTCTTTATAAAAGCCTTCATATAGCTCCAAAAGCGAACTGAGATTTTCATCATTTGGTTTAATGTGAAAAACTCCTGCGCCCCCATTCCCATAAAGTGGCTTAACAATTATGTCCTTATATTCTTTTCTAAACACTTCAACTTCATTTTTATCGTTCGTAATTAAAGTTGGCGGCATCACCTCTTTAAAGTGAGTGATGAATAACTTTTCGGGCGCATTCCGGACATTTACCGGATCGTTCACTACTAATGTTGCTGGGTGGACGTGTTCCAATATATGGGTCGCAGTTATATAGGACATGTCAAAGGGGGGGTCCTGTCTCATTAAAATAACGTCTAAATCGTCTTTGAGATTTATTTTTTCAAATTCTCCCAAAGTGAAGTGATTGTCCTGCAGCGGTCTAACTCTTAATTCTTGGGCTCGAGCGCTAATGTTTCGATCTTTAAAAGTCAGGCTCGTTGGTAGATAGTGGAATAATTTATGGCCCCTGTCTTGCGCCTCTAAAGCAAGTGAGAAACTGCTATCGCCATTAATATCAATTGAATCAATAGGATCCATTTGCAAAGCTACAATAAGGCTCATATGACGCCATCCCTATCTCGTAAACAGTTATTTAATTGATGCTTATTATCGCATCTGGATTACTTAAAACAGCAGAAACTATTTTCTGGTTTTACCTCTTATGAACATGTGCCTTTGATTATTG
>CALIMD010000165.1 GCA_938028645.1 uncultured Alphaproteobacteria bacterium | reverse complement strand
CTAGGCATGGATGAAAACGGTATTTTTACTGCTTTAAAAGTTGAGACCTATGCAAATATGGGCGCATACTTGTCTACTTTTGCGAGTAGCGTACCAACCTACTTATATGCAACTTTATTAGCCGGCGTATATAAAACGCCTGTTATCTATGCAAATGTTAAGGCTATTTTCACAAACACAGTCCCAGTTGATGCATATAGGGGTGCTGGGCGTCCTGAAGCTTCATATTTGCTGGAACGGATCGTGGACAAAGCAGCACGAGAAATGGGTATCGATCCGGTTGAGATTCGGCAAAGAAACATGATCGCTGCAGATGCTTTTCCTTATCAAACTCCTGTAGCCCTGGAGTATGATAGTGGAGATTATCAAGCAACACTGAACTCTGCGATGAAACTTGCCGACATAAGTGGGTTTGACGCACGTAAAAGAGAGTCAGAGGCCAGAGGTAAAAAACGCGGCATTGGTTACTCAACCTATATCGAGGCCTGTGGTATCGCCCCATCTGCTGTTGCAGGAGCTCTTGGAGCTCGTGCTGGTTTGTATGAATCTGCAGAAGTGCGTGTTCATCCAACTGGGTCGGTTACTGTCTTTACAGGTAGCCACAGTCATGGTCAGGGACATGAAACCACTTTCGCACAAATTGTGTCAGAACAACTTGGTATTCCAATTGAAAATATTGAAATTAATCATGGAGATACAGGAAATGTTCAATTTGGCATGGGAACATATGGTTCACGATCACTCGCAGTAGGTGGTGAAGCACTTCTTCGTGCGACTAATAAAATCATTGATAAAGCCTCTAAAATAGCAGCCCATTGTTTAGAGGCGGCTGTTGACGATATTGAATTTAAAGATGGAACTTTCAACGTTTCAGGCACCGATAAATCAATGGCTTTTGGTGAGGTTGCCCTAACAGCCTATGTTCCTCACAATTTCCCTCATGACGAATTAGAACCAGGGCTGGATGAAACAGCATTTTATGATCCGGCCAATTTCACATTTCCGGGAGGCTGTCACATCTGCGAGGTCGAGGTTGATCCGGAAACAGGTGTAACGGAAGTGACAAACTTTACAGCAGTAGACGATATAGGACGGGTCATTAATCCTATGATTGTTGAAGGACAAGTGCACGGCGGAGTAGCTCAGGGAATAGGACAAGCCCTGCTCGAAGGATGCTCTTACGATGCAGACGGTCAACTGCTTACGGGCTCTTATATGGATTACACTATGCCTAGGGCAGACAACGTTCCCAATTTCAAAGTGGGAACCCAGTCTACACTATGCACCCATAATACCTTGGGTGTTAAAGGTGTAGGGGAAGTAGGTGCTATCGGTTCACCACCCGCTGTAATCAATGCGATAGTGGATGCCCTGTCTGATATGGGAGTTAAGGATATATCAATGCCTGCTACGCCCAGCAAAGTTTGGCAGACAATACAAAATGCAAAGGCATCCGCTTGAAATTGAACAAAACCATATTCGGTAAGGATAAAAAAAATGCATGATTTTAATTATCACAAAGCAACCAACATTGATGAGGCTGTAAAAGTCCATCAGGGAGCAGAAGATGGAACCTATATGGCAGGTGGTCAAACTTTGTTACCTACATTAAAACAAAGACTAGCCTCACCTTCAGATATTGTAGATATAGCTGGTGTTCAAGACCTAAGCTCAATTGACGTTTCCAACGAGGTGTCGATAGGGTCGATGACGACACACGCTGCCGTCGCAAGCTCTTCAGAGGTCCTTAGTGCGATCCCAGCATTGGCGCATCTTGCAGAAGGGATTGGTGACCCTCAAGTTAGGAACCGCGGCACAATTGGAGGATCTGTGGCAAATAATGATCCAGCCGCTGATTACCCTGCCGCATGCTTGGCTTTGAATGCAACAATTAAAACAAATCAAAGGGAAATCCAAGCCGACGATTTTTTTACAGGCATGTTCGAAACAGCCTTAGAAGAAGGAGAATTGATAACATCGGTGAATTTTCCCAAGCCTGACACCGCAGCGTATATGAAATTTCCTAATCCTGCATCGCGTTACGCAATCGTTGGAGTTTTTGTAGCTAAATTTGGCGCAGATGTAAGAGTAGCTGTAACCGGAGCTGGAGATAATGGAGTATTTAGGGCGGCAGAAATCGAAAGCGCACTCGCTGGGTCTTTCAGTCCTTCAGCTCTAGATAACACTACTATTTCACCAGACGACTTATTGTCAGATATTCATGCTCAAAGTGATTATAGAGCAAGTCTAATCATCACTATGGCAAAAAGAGCTGTAGCAGCGGCAAGTTAAGTAAGACAAATTATAAAAGAAGGCCTAACAAAATCGTTTAGGCCTTCTTTCATTTTTCTATAACAATTAATTATCCTGGAAGGTAACATAATTCGCTAAGGGTTCACGTTCAGCTACCAAAGAACACTCTGGCCGGCTCCAATCTGCATATCCCATGGCTATTCCGCAAACGACAATGTAGTCATCACCTATATCGATGTATTTTCTAATTGTTTCATGAAAATGAGAGAAGGCAGCCTGCGGGCATGTTTCCAATCCGTGACTTCGTGCCAAGATCATTATATTTTGTAAAAACATACCTAAATCTAGCCAACTTCCAATTTTTAAGTCACGATGGATAGTAAACATCATTCCTACTGGGGCATCAAAAAAGACTAAATTCCGATCATGTTGAGCTTTAGTCTTCTCGAAATCTCCTTTTTCTATACCTAATAATCCGTATAAATCCCATCCCACTTTTCGACGCCTTGCCTTATACGGCTCAAAAAATTTATCTGGGTAATACGGAAATTCTGATTCCTTCTTAATATCAGGGTCATTTGCAGCATCCATTAGCCCACCCCCAAATCTTTTAAGAGCTTCACCAGTTAAAACGTGACCAACCCATGGCTGCATATTGGTGCCACTTGGCGCCCTTCCCGCCATAGTTAGGATCCTTTCGACTACCTCGCGATCAACAGGTTTGTCCAAAAAACCACGTAGCGAACGCCTTTGGGATACTGCATCTTCAACGGCGTTTAATTTTGAATAACCAGTTTCGATCATAGGGATTGTGTTCATAATAATTTAATTGTCCTTATATCAGTTTGTAGCAGACATCCGACTTATCCTGAGAGCCTAAAAATAGGCATACCGAATTGCTAAATAATTACCATGTATAATTGTCAAAAGAGGTAATAGTATATTAACACATTGACAACAATGGATTTGAAAAAGACTAACCTCTAACAAGCATGAATTCTAAAATTCATGCTTGTTTTATAATGCATAGAAGAGCGATGCGGTTTGAAAAATGGTAATTATAGTAGATCTAATAACGCTTTATAAAGGGACATAGAAATGGATTGAATTTATTTCTTTAATATATTGTTCTCATTATATTTAAAGCATCAAATTATGTTAGAGTAAGAAGTAGTGATCTATTGTAGAAAAAGTTTTATTGAAAACTAGATTAAACGTACTTTTCACTACATATAGTTGCATTAATTCAAAAGTTCCACAGATCTGTTAAATACATTGATCCAAGCCCTATATTAGATTGGCAAATGATGTCCAGTAACTCCATAAAAGAAACCGAACAAATACTTCTGAATGGCTCTTATATTGCAGATACAGCTTTGACAACAGCTCTTCACCTAGCTCTTGCTCTAAACCGCCCACTTTTTTTGGAAGGGGAGGCAGGCGTAGGAAAGACCGAAATAGCCAAAGTATTAGCCGCCAGTTTAAATAGAAATCTCATTCGTCTACAGTGTTATGAGGGATTAGACGTTAATTCAGCCGTTTTTGAATGGAACTACTCCAGGCAAATGCTGGAAATAAGGCTGTCAGAGGCTATGAAAAATTCAGATCAAAAAACTTTAGCACTGGACCTATTCACGTCTGAATTCATGATTAAACGACCATTACTAAAAGCACTAGAAACGGACCCATTAGGTCCCCCAGTCTTACTGATTGATGAATTAGACAGAACCGACGCGCCTTTTGAAGCTTATTTACTTGAGGTTTTATCCGAGTATCAAATTACTATTCCCGAAATGGGTGTAATTAAGGCTGAGTCACCCCCAATTGTTATTATTACCTCTAACCGCACCAGAGAAATACATGATGCACTTAAACGCCGGTGTTTTTATCACTGGGTTGACTACCCTGAGGCATCTAGGGAACTCGAGATACTCCAGATTAAAGCTCCCCATGCCCCGGAAATATTAAGAAAACAAGTTGTGCATTTCGTACAGAAACTTCGTAAAACTGATTTATTTAAACAACCGGGGGTGGCCGAGACTATAGATTGGACGCACGCACTGGTTCAATTGGATTATTTATCATTAGACCCAAACTCCATAGATAGTACACTTGGTGTTTTACTTAAATATCAAGACGACATTGCAAAAATCCAAGGAAGCGAAGCAAACACACTATTAACTGAAGTCCGATCAGAACTATCAATGAGTTAAACTAGGTGGCTGCCTGCAAATGAATAATCCGAAGCTAGACGAAAAAATAGTCATGGGCACCGAAGAAGGGCGACTTGCCCAAAATATAATGAATTTTGGCAGAATTCTTCGAGCAGCTGGTCTTCCTATAGGGTCAGGGCAGATCATAAAAGCCACAGAAGCCGTTGCAGAAATAGGCATAACAGATCGTGAGATATTTTATTGGACACTCCATGCCGTCTATGTGACACGCATAGATCAGAGAGAGATATTTGATCAAGCATTCCATATATTCTGGAAAAATCCGCATCTTCTAGAGAGAATGATGCAAATGGTTTTACCAGCATTCAAAACTAATCAACCCGATCAACGTGATGAGGAGGTTATAAGACGTGTAAGCGATGCATTGCATAAAGAGCGGGAGCAAGAAAAACAAAATCAAGATAAAGTCGACGAACAGGAAATTGAATTAGATGCGACGATGACTTTTTCTGATCAAGAAATTTTACAAGAAATGGATTTCGAGAAAATGACAGTGGTCGAACTAGAGGCTGCTAAATCGGCAATATCTCATTTACAGCTGCCTTTAAAAGAAATTCCAAGCCGACGCTACACGATGAACTCATCTAGAGGGATCATAGACCTTAGGGGTACATTGCGCGCATCAATGAAAAGAGCCGGAGACGATATACCGCTGAAATATAAAACCATTCGCACGAAACCCCCTGCCCTAGTAGCATTATGTGATATTTCAGGTTCAATGACGCGATATTCCCGAATGTTATTACATTTCATGCATACACTTACGAACGCTCGCTCAGAAGTATTC
>CALIMD010000164.1 GCA_938028645.1 uncultured Alphaproteobacteria bacterium | reverse complement strand
GGCAAGGCAAGCACTCCAATCTTGTCAATCAAAGCTTTGGTTCCTGGTTATTTCTGGGTGAAATTTTTACTACTTTAAAATTAGATCCAGATGAAATGGAAGTAGATCACTGCGGATCTTGTACGAAATGTCTTGATATCTGTCCAACTAACGCTTTTCCCGAACCGTATATGCTTGATGCTAGTCGCTGTATTTCCTATCTTACAATAGAACACAAGGGTCACATACCCCTCGAATATCGGGAGAAAATGGGTAATCGTATTTATGGCTGTGATGATTGTTTAGCGGTTTGTCCGTGGAACAAATTTTCAAAGATGGCTAGGGAAGCTGCATTCATTCCTAGAGAGGATCTAAATTTACCGCTTTTAGAAGATTTCCTTAGCCTCGATGATTCCTTATTCAGAGAAAAATTTAGTGGTTCCCCCATCAAGCGTATTGGCCGGGATAGATTTATTCGAAATGTTTTAATTGCGTTGGGTAATTCTTCTATTAGAGCACCATCAATTGGTTTGTTAAATTTATTGAATGATCCATCTAGTATCGTTCGCGCGATGTGCGTCTGGGTATTAGGAAGAATTTTACCCATTAGCAAAATGAAAGAATTATCAGTCCAACATCTCAAATCAGAAATGGATAAAACTGTTCGTGAAGAATGGTATATGGCTTTAAATATTGATTATAATTCAGAAAGTTCCATCAATTCTGGATCAAGAGGTTCTATATGAAGTCTGAAGAATTCCGCAAAAATGGGCATGCTTTGATTGACTGGATGGCCGATTATATGGACTCTGTTGAAAATTTTGACGTGCGATCCCAAGTCAACCCTGGAGATATTTTGTCACTCCTCGATGACGAGCCTCCACTAGAGGGTGAGCCCATGGAAAATATTTTCGAGGATTTCAAGAAAAAAATTATCCCGGGAATGACACACTGGCAGCACCCAAGTTTTTTTGCTTACTTTCCTGCCAATTCCAGTCCTCCATCAGTACTTGCTGAGATGTTAACCTCGACGTTGGGAGCGCAATGTATGTTGTGGCAGACTAGCCCTGCTGCTACTGAAATGGAAACGCGAATAACCGGCTGGTTGCAAAAGATGACAGGTTTACCAACTAATTTGCACGGCGTGATTCAGGACTCAGCTTCAAGTGCTACATTATGTGCTCTATTGACCGCGCGGGAAAAAGCTACTGATTGGCGAACCAATAAAGAGGGGATGAATTCGTTATCGTCATCACTTAAAGTGTATACTTCGGAAGAGGCACACTCTTCCACAGAAAAGGGTGCAAAGATCGCAGGCTTTGGCAGAGATAGCGTCCGACTTATCCGTACGGGTAATAACTTTGAGATGTGCCCTGAAGCACTAAGGCGCACCGTTGTAGAGGATATATCGAATGGACATACCCCTGCCTGTGTTGTTGCATCGATGGGTACCACGGGCGTCGGTGCTACTGATCCCTTGAAGGCAATTGGTCAACTCTGCAAAGAATATGAAATTTTTTTGCATGTTGATGCTGCGTGGGCTGGTTCTGCTCTAATCTTGCCTGAAGAACGATGGATGGCAGAGGGAATTGAAATGGCAGATAGTATTGTTTTCAATCCACATAAATGGCTATTAACGAATTTTGATTGTTCAGCGCATTATGTAAAACAACCGGAATTGCTTATTCGTACTCTTTCAATCCTTCCGGAATATCTAAAAAGTAGAGAACAAGATCAGGTGATTGACTATCGTGACTGGAGCGTTCCTCTGGGGCGGCGGTTTAGGGCCTTAAAGCTCTGGTTTGTGATACGCTCTTATGGTGTTAAAGGTCTTCAGAAGATCATCCGAAATCATATAAGATTAGCCGAATACGCTGCTACTTGGATAGATGAGGATCCTGAGTTTGAATTGGTATCACCGAGGTCTTTATCCTTATTAAATTTTAGGTTGCGACCGAAAAATATTACAAAATCTGCGGATATTGATCTTTTAAATGAAGATCTACTGAATAAATTAAACGATAGCGGCCGCGTTTATTTTACTCAAAATCGAGTTCGTGGGAAATTTACTATTCGTTGGTCGATTGGACAGACTAATACCCAGCTTAAACACGTAGAAAACGCCTGGTTACTTATAAAAAGAATATCAAGTAATCTTAATCAAATCGATTCTGCCAGAATTAATAGTGACTAACTCGTGGGGACAGTTCCTTCGGGTAAGTTCTCTATATGTTGGCAAATATCCCCTGGTCTTGTGAGCCAAATACGATCTTTATATTTTAAAATATGTTCCAAAGCTCGTCGAAGTTGTCTTATTCTGTAAGGTCGTCCAACCACAAAAGGATGCAATGATATTGGGCACACCAAAGGATGCCCGTCACGCTGCGTCTGTTCCAACATTTCATCGAAATTATCAATCAACATGTCAGTGAATTCAGAAGACGTGTATCTATACCAAACGATACCACGATTATCGTTTGCCTCGACTGGATAAGGCATGGATAATATTTTCCCTCCTCTGGTTTTAATCCAAATTGGCTGATCATCCATTGTCCAATCCATTACGTAGCGATAGCCTGCTTCTTGCAAAAGGTCCATTGTGGTCTCACTATTGGACAACCAGGGGCTCATCCAACCGGTAGGAGCCTTTCCTTCATGCTTTGTTATAGTGGCGGTGCATTCAGTTATAAGCTCTTTTTCTTTCTGCTCTGATAAACCTCCTTGCTCTTCCGAGTTCGTGTAACCATGGCCTAAGAACTCATCATTTCGGCTGCGAATACGTTCTGGGATATCTGGGCATTCATCGTATATTGCAGTATTAATTTGATGCTGCACGGGGATTTGCAAATCATCAAACATATCCATTAAGCGCCAAAACCCAATTCTATTACCGTAGTCTCTCCATGAGTATATGCTATGGCTCATAGCTTGCTCCGGCGGTGCTATTGCTGCTCCTTTCCCCTCTCCATAGCTGAAGGCTTCGATATTCATAGCTACATAAACTGCCAATTTTGTGCCGTTTGGCCATTCGTATTGAGCTCTATTGGGTAAGCTTGAATAATCATATCTACCGTGAGTTTTTAACATCAGTGCCTCCTAAATTACTGATTTGGGTATTATTGCATGAATTCCCTTATTACCATTCACGATTTGGGTAACGCGTAAATCTGCTGTTAACGAACACAATGAATAAGCTTGAGCTTTGGATAAATTAGTGCGTTGGGTTATTAACCCTATCATTTGGCGAAGTGCTTCCTTTGCGGCGTCATCTAAATCTTCGTCAAAGGCCATGGTGATTATATGTGTCTCGGTCTCCGCATATGGTAAAGTAATACTCATATCGTCTCGCACAGTTAGTCGAAAAGTACCTTCTAATGCCGTTTCAATTGCGGTGACGCACACTTCTCCATCACCTTGACAACCGTGACCATCGCCAGCTGAGAAATTTGCACCATCAACAAAAATAGGCAGATAAAGAGTGGTTCCTGCTATCAATTCTTTATTATCCATATTGCCGCCATGAGCTCGAGGTTGGATGGAACTTATCATTCCCCATTGGGGTGGTGGTGCACACCCCATCACTCCAAAGAAAGGCCTCAAAGGCAAGCGAGTTCCCCACGGTAGTTCGCCTTCTTGCGTGTCATTATCTAACCTGATTGTCATTTTAGTGGTTTCATGAAACTCACCGGGTAAGCCTCCTGAAAGTGGTCTGATAAAATTATAGCCCCAGTCCTGACGCAGCTTAATGTCAATGATATCAACCTGAAGTACTTGGTTGATTTTTGCAGTGTTTATCCTTATTGGGCCTGTTAATATATGACCAAGCATTTTTCGTGGCACATTGTCGTGGATTTCTAATAGCTCTGGCGGCACATAATACCCCGGACCGGGTAAAACATCTGCGCCGCCTGATACCGTCTCGATAGTTACGGTGTCGCCAGAGTCAACTTCTAACGCTGGTTTAAGTTCTGAGTCAAAGTAACCCCAATGGACTGTTGAGGTAGATGCAACAAGACGATGTGCCTTTGTCAAAGAGTATCTCCTTTAATCAAAAATTAACCATTGTAGCAAGTTTTAATGTCGCTCTAGTTTGTATGGTTTTTGTTTAGTTTTCCATTTAATTTTTCACATAAGACGCGAGCGGTTCTGAATAATTTCCCTTCTTCGCCTCTTTTTCCAACCAACTGAACTCCTTGGGGTAAGTCGTCGACAGTTAGTAATGGTATGGACAGACATGGAACCCCCAAAAGCGTCCAAAGTCCATTAAAAACAGCGGAGCCGGTTGTCTCAAATCCGCGTGGTGCCGGGCCAGGGGCGGATAAGCACAGTATTGCATCATAATGTTCAAGAAGAGCTTCGACTGACTGATAAATTAATTCCCGAGCCTCTAAAGCCGCCAAATATGCTCTTGCCGTGATGTCTTTGTTCGATTCTAGTCGAGTGCGTAACTTTTCACTTAGTAAATGAGGATGAGTAGTTAGATATTTTCCATAGTAATGGGCATTTTCTGATGCGAATATTGCCGCGTGAAAATCAATGATATTATCAAAGGGACCTGATAATGTTTCGTTCTTGCAGCTTCGTCCTAATATCTCAGTCATTTTGATGATAGCGCTCTTTGAGGCTGGATACGCTTCAGCCCAGGCCGGTGTCTCCAAAAAAGCAAATTTTGGGGAGTGTCCTGAAGATTTTAAATACTCTTTTTGGTAAGAGGGAACAACCCCCGTGTAACTATGCCGGTCGCTTGGGTCAGGTATTGAAATGCTTTCTAAAATCAAAACTAAATCTTCAAGTGTTCTGCCGTACACGCCTATCGTATCTAACGTATGGGATTGCAAAAATAAACCATTTCTAGGGATAAGCCCAAGTGTGGGTTTTAAACCAAAAACTCCGTTGAAAGATGCGGGGCGAATAACAGAGCCACCGGTTTGGGTTCCAAGCGCAAGAGGTATATGAAAATCAGCGACACTTGCCCCGGAACCAGCCGATGACCCGCCTGGTGAATGCTCTATGTTATGGGGATTACGGGTTTTGCTAGGATTTATATTTGCAAATTCAGTTGTTACTGTTTTACCCATTATAACAGCGCCTGCGCGTCGAAGCGCTGTGACACATAGGGCATCATGTTGTGGGCTTCTTCCTTCAAAAATAGGTGATCCATTTTCGGTTGGCATATCTTTAGTGTCAATTACATCTTTAATGCCAATTGGTATGCCATGTAGAGCGCCTAAACTTCCTCCGTCATTTTGATGCCTATCGGCTTTTTGAGCCTGCAGTATAGCAAGCTCCGTATTGATATATGACCAGGCCTGAATATCGTTTTCACGTTCGTTGATGTGAGAAAGACAATCCTGTATAAGTTCTTCGCTTGTGAATTCTTTATTTCTGATTCCTTCAGCTGCTTCAACCGCGGATAGTCTATTTAAATTTTTCACAAATCTACCTTTCCTACTTTACTCTAGAATTTTTTGTTTCATTAATTTTGCTGCAGCATCTGGTGCTGTCAATATAGGTATATCGAGTTGTTCTGATACAGCGCTCCAAGCATTTGCCATTGAAAATTGGGCTAGCATTAGCACGTCACAGTCCTTTAATTCTTTTGCAGTATCAGCGATTAATCTATTGTGTTCTTCTACAAGCCCCTGTTTTAAATAAGAAATAGCGTCTTTCACTAATGTCACATTTAGTGTTGCGGCGCTGTTTCTAGTTTTTGCCATTTCATCAAATTCCCGGCTCATGACTTTTATACTATTTTCGAAAGTTACCAACATCCCGATATTTTTGCCTTTTTGCAAGGCCATCGAAAACATGGCTTCATTAGGTTTTAAAACCGGTATTTCGTGTTGTTTCTCCACGGCTTCTATTGCAGGTCCAAATGCTGAACAAGTAAACAATATCCCATCAGCATCTATGGATAGGGCATAATCACCAAGCTTAAGAAACCGGTCCATCATTTTGCAATCTAAGTCATCAGACTTGGCCCTATCCCTGCTCAGAGAGTCGTCTAATATATTTATTGTCTCTACTTCTGGCCAATGGACCTCAAATGCCCTCATAATTGGGTTTATAGCCATCTCGATAGCATGGATTAAAACGATTCGAGGGGACACATTCATTCTCCAGTTTAATCAAAAATGATAGTTTGCTAAGAATGCAACTGGACAAAATAAAATGCTATAAAATAATATCAGGTATTACCGTTTGGAGCGTGGTTTGGCTAAAACTCTAAATAACCTTGATTTGCTCAAAGATAGGGTCAATCAAGACCTTTGCATGCTTCAGTATCCCCCCAAGGACTGGGTGAAACCGCGTGTTGCTCCCGCTGGAGAGCCCATTAAGGATGTAGTTGTTATTGGAGGTGGAATGTGCGGTCTTGTAGCAAACTTTGCGTTACTTAGGGCTGGTATCAAAAATATAAGAACCTTTGATCTTCAGGAGAAGGGAAGAGAAGGGCCCTGGGTCAACTATGCTCGGATGGAAACTTTGAGATCCCCCAAAACTCTTGCAGGACCTGCTTTGGGTATACCCAGTCTTACTTTTCAATCTTGGTATGAGACTCAATGGGGTAAGGAGTCATGGCAAGCTTTGGGAAAAATACCCACTTTGATGTGGATGGATTATTTGATTTGGTATCGGAAAGTTTTAAATCTGAATATCGAAAATGAGACGGAAGTTATTAACATTACTCCGTTGACCCATTCATTTGAAATTACGACAAAGCATAAAGGAACCACCCAATTGGTTTATGCACGTAAAATAGTCCTTGCCACTGGGCGCGAAGGAATGGCTGAACCCCGGGTTCCAAAACCACTAGAACCGTTCCGGGGAGATTGCTGTAAACATAGCTCTGAGAAAATTGATTTCCAATCAATGGCAGGGAAGGATATTGGCGTAATTGGTATCAGTGCATCTGCCGTTGATAATGCTGCTTCAGCACTCGAGGCAGGTGCTAATAATGTCTTTTTATTTGCACGCTCCCCTACAATACCTCGGATTAATAAAATGAAAAGCGCCGGATATCCGGGGTTCACACATGGATTTCCGGTATTGCCGATTGCGGATAGATTAAGTTTGCTGTCCTACGTTTTTAAATATCGAATTGCACCTCCCAGAGATTCTGTGTTGCGTGTTTGGCAGCATCCAAATGTGCACCTCTGTCTTGACTCAGAAATTCACAAAGCAGAAAAGACGGGAGGCAAAATGCATATTTTTACGAATTCGGAAAAATATGTTTTGGATAATATTATATTAGGGACCGGATTTAAAATTAATGTCACGTCTCCCAAGTATTTAAGCAAGTTTTCAAACAAAATACGGACATTCAGAGATACTATTTCAGCTCAAGAACAATATTTT
Source organism: uncultured Alphaproteobacteria bacterium (assembly GCA_938028645.1). Classification (GTDB taxonomy): domain Bacteria; phylum Pseudomonadota; class Alphaproteobacteria; order Thalassobaculales; family Thalassobaculaceae; genus UBA7326. The sequence continues at coordinate 51 of CALIMD010000164.1, read as the reverse complement.
GATGAGTTCCTAGATTTTCCAGATCTCGGTAATAGTTTTCAATTACAGGAA
>CALIMD010000163.1 GCA_938028645.1 uncultured Alphaproteobacteria bacterium | reverse complement strand
AGGTTAAAACGGACCTTAATTAATCTATAAACATATTTCTATTAATAATAAATGGAGCCTATTAAAGGCAGCAGTTATCACCTTGCTATAAATTTGAGGAGGCATGGAATGAAGTTATTTCCTGGGGGGCAACTATCTAGGAGGCAATTTTTGGCGGGAACAGGAGCCGCTGCGGCGGGTCTTTCGTTGATCCCGTCAAGTACATGGTCTTATGAAGCGGCCAAGTTGAATTTTTATAATTGGGATACGTATATTGGTGAAACCACTTTAAAAGATTTCACAGAGGTAAGTGGTATAAATGTAAAAATGGATTTATTCTCTGAGAATGATGAGCTTTTTGCGAAATTAAAAGCTGGTAATCCGGGATATGATCTAATCGTTCCTTCAAGCGATTATGTGGAACGTATGATACTAGCTGATATGCTGATGCCATTAGATACTACTGCTATTCCTAACAGATCTAATATTCAGGTTTCGTTTTTGGATGTATCATTTGATCCTGGCCGTAAATTTTCTTTGCCTTATATGTGGGGTACTATGGGCGTTGGGTATAGGAAGTCTAAGATGGATGGTATTCCCGATAGCTGGAAGTGGCTTTTTGATTCGGATCGCCATAAAGGAAAATGCGCACTTTTAAGCGAAGCTAGTGATGTTTTTGGCGCGGTATTTAAATACATGGGTTACTCTGTAAATACTAGGGATCCAAAAATTATAAAAGATGCAGAAAAACTGCTTATAAACCAGAAGCCGAATATAAAGGTTTTTGCACCAGATAATGGTCAAGACCTATTATTATCAGGCGAGGTGGATATCACTATGGAGTGGAATGGCGACATATTGCAGGCAATGGAAGAAGACCCAGATATATCTTATGTTGTCCCAAAGGAAGGATCTATTGTCTGGGAAGATGCGTTAGCAATTCCCAGGGGGGCTCCTCATCCTAGAAATGCCCATCGTTTTATTAACTTTCTCCTCGAGGCCGAAGCGGGAGCCAAGATCGCCGAGTTTATTCAATACGCAACCCCTAATATGGCAGCAAAACAGCTGATGCCAGCCAGTTATATAAATAACCCGGCCATTTACCCTTCAGAGGAAACGTTATCATCGTGTGAATCGACGGTTTATTTGGGGGCGGATGTAGTCCGACTATATCAAGAAGCTTGGAGTAGGGTCTTGGCCGCGTAATTATCGAGGAGTAAACCCAAACAAAGTAGTGAATAATGAAGAGCGTAAGAAATCATAGGTTAGCGTTCTGGCTAACTTTTTGTCTGCCAACCCTTTGGATGCTAATGTTTTTATTAGTTCCAATCGTGATAATTAGTATTTTTAGCTTTTCAGCAAAACAGGGACTAGTTGATATTTCGGCTAGTTGGGTTTTAGATAATTATATCCGTGCCTTCGATCCTGTGTATCTTTCAGTCTTTTTCAAAAGTATGGGAATAGCCGGTTTAACAACCTCGATTTGTTTTCTCATAGGCTTTCCCCTTGCCATTGGTATTGCTAGCGCTCCCAAAAGTTGGAAGCCCATTCTTTTAATGATTGTGGTATTACCGTTTTGGGTTAATCTCCTAATCCGGACGTACGCACTAATCGCTGTCTTTCGGACAAGAGGATTCTTTAACTTTTCGTTGGAATGGGTTGCTAATTTATTAGGCATTCCCTTCGAGCCGCTCATTTTGCTGTATAATGATGCGGCAGTGATTTTAGGATTGGTATACATCCATCTTCCATTTATGATTTTGCCTTTATATGCTGGGTTTGAGGGCTTCAACAAATCATTACTCGAGGCCGCGTCAGACCTTGGAGCACGGCAGTTTAAGATAATGACCGCTGTTGTGTTGCCAATAATGGCACCTTCTATAATTTCGGGCTGTATACTGGTATTTATTCCTGCTTTAGGCTCTTTTTTAACGCCAGAGTTATTAGGAGGGCCTAGTAGTCAAATGATAGCAAACGTTATAGAGAGGCAGTTTCTGGCTGCCAATGATTGGCCATTTGGTTCTGCACTTTCTATGACTCTAATCTATTTAACATTTGGTGCGCTAGCACTCAGATATTTTTGGCTGCGCCGACGGTATTTTGGTTCGAAGGAGAATAGGCCGTGAACCAACAGCAGAATAAAAATTGTCAAAACAGATTATTTAATTATTTCCATCAGTGGTGGTTTAGAATGGCGCTATGTTGCACCATAGTCTTTCTTTATGCTCCCATAATAGTGTTAGTCATATTTTCATTTAATGATAGCCGAAGAAATGTCACCTGGCATGGTTTTACATTTAAATATTATGAAAAAGCCCTTCAAAACAATAACTTAATTGAGGCATTTTTTAATTCGTTATCCATTGCTTTTTTCAATACTTTATTTAGTTTAATTTTGGGCACTTTAACAGCTTTATTACTGTGGCGGTTCCGTTTTTCATATAAGTCGGTATACGAGGGAATAATTCTTGTTCCTATTATCATTCCAGAAATATGTATTGGCATAGCTCTATTAGTTTTTTTTAAACTATGCGGCTGGCCTAACGATTTACCCTGGCCATTAAATCTTTCAAAGATAACCTGTGCACATATTTTATTCAGCTTTCCATTTGTAGCTGTAATTATTCGTGCCCGATTAGCTACATTTAATTTAGCCCAAGAGGAGGCTGCGCTAGATCTAGGCGCTAACCACAAACAGATTTTTAAGAATGTTCTCTTTCCGCACCTTAAACCTGCTCTTGTCGTAAGCTCGCTCCTTGCGTTTACACTTTCGTTAGATGACTTTGTAATAACTTTTTTTATGTCTGGACCAGAAACTACTACGGTACCGCTAAAAATTTATTCCATGGTACGGTTTTCCGTAACGCCTGAAGTAAATGCTGCATCGACCATATTGTTGCTGATTACTATTGCTCTGGCCGCAATTGCAATTTGGATTCAAAGGAGTTGGGTGCAAGAGATCGAAAAACCATGAACCGTTCTATCGTGCAGCTTAAAGGCATATCTAAAAATTACGGGACCTTAGAGGCTATTAAAGAAATAGATTTAGATATCTTTGAAGGGGAATTTTTTTCAATCATAGGACCGTCGGGATGCGGTAAAACGACACTTCTGAGAGTATTAGCTGGATTTGAAATTCCAGATTCTGGATCGTTATATATTGAGAATATTAACATGCAAAATGTGCCTCCAAACAAACGTTCCATTAATATGGTGTTTCAGTCCTATGCATTATTTCCACATATGAATGTCTTGGACAATGTTGCATTTGGATTAAAAGTGGATGGTGTTGCGAGGGATGAACAAGCTCGACGGGTAAAGTCAATGCTGTCTCTCGTAAAGTTATCAGGCCTTGAAAATAGGTTGCCCCAACAACTCTCAGGCGGACAACTTCAAAGAGTGGCGTTGGCACGTGCGTTAATAAAAAAACCTCAGGTTTTACTTCTGGATGAACCGCTATCAGCTCTAGATGCTAAATTGAGAAATGAAATGAGACAGGAACTCATTCGATTACAGAAAAATCTTGGAATCACATTCATTTTGATCACACATGATCAGCAGGAAGCACTATCAATGGCAGACCGGATTGCCGTCATGAATGAGGGGACTATACAACAAGTGGCATCGCCAAGTGATTTATACGAATTTCCTTCTAATAAGTTTGTGGCAGATTTTATTGGTTCAATTAATTTTATAGGATGTCAATTAAGCGAGATAGATGGTGATGTTTTTAAAGTTATTACCAGAATCTCAAAAGATGCATTTACTGTTGAGGGAAATAATTCATTACGAATTGGCCAAGATTGTTGGTTGGGAATACGCCCTGAAAAAATAAATTTCGAAGATGCTGATGTAGTTAACTCACATCATAATAAACTTTCAGGTGTTGTGAAAAATATTACTTATTTTGGACAGGCGTCGATGTATCATGTTGAAGTTACTGGGGAAAAAACAGCTACAATAAATGTGATGGAAAATCACTCACAAAGATCAAGGCACACAACAAATAAGGTAGGAGATTCAGTAGTTTTGTGCTGGTCGATCGAGTCTTCCTCATTATTCACAAGCTAATTAATGTTGATCTAAAAGTATTTTTTTATAAGCTTAAACGCTAATGGTGCCAATAGAATCACCATCCCAATGCGGCAAAGATGATGGGTAGCTACAAAGGGAACATCTTGTCCTATGCCGAAAGCAATGAGACTCATCTCAGCTAATCCGCCTGGGGCATACGCGAGTGTTATTAAATACCAGGGTAACCCGGTTATACCGCTGAGAAGGAAGCCTGCACCAACTGCTGTTGACATCAATATGAAGGCTGATCCCATAGAAATTCTGATAGCGCGGATTATCTCACCGTAATCAGTACCTGTGAAACGACAGCCTATAGCGGTTCCTAATATCACTTGAGCAGCAGCGACTAAGCCTGTTGGTGGCGACGCGTTACTCCACCCGGCGATATGTGCAATTGCTGTAAGTATCAGGGATCCCAGAAGAAAAGCGGCGGGTAATTTCAGCTTTTTGGCGAGGAAAGGTCCTAATGTTACGCATATTCCAATGATACCCCATTCACGCAATGGTAGATCAAAACCTTGTCCTTCTGGAAGCAGTCCCGGCGGAGCCTCATATCCGCCAAATATTCTAAATAGAAAGGGAATGGTCATTACAACTAATAAGACCCGGGATGCTTGTGTTAATGCAATTATTCTATCGTCACCCCCCATTTCACCGCCAATAATTGTCATATCATTTAGGCCCCCTGGTGCGGCTGAAAAATAGGCGGTTATTGGATCATAGTTCCCCAGCTTTTTAAGATAGCTAAGTACTAGGTACATTGCGATGATGCCATAAATTAGCATTGCTATTACCGAGATTAACCAACTGCCTATCTGGTTAATAAGTTCTGGTGTGAATTGACTTCCAAGCAAAACTCCGATGAAAACGACCATGCTCTGCCTTAGCATAAAAGGTAGAAGAACTGGAATGCCGGATACAGCGGCAACAGTAACGAAAACCATTGCGCCCAACATCCACGGAAGCGGGAACTTTAATACCGCAAAGATTAAACCTCCTAGAGTGCCAATAGTGATTGCGATAATTACCTTCGCGGATTTATTATTTTTGATCGCGATAAATCGTCTTGAATTTGACATGAAAGTATTACGTTTCGGCTAATTAAACTATTGGGCTGAAACAGCGCGTTTCGAATGCTATTTCCTGCAAAAATATTGGGGTTTTATCCCGGTTAGTTGGGACAACACTAAGGCCTACTTAACGAACATGAAAGCATAAATTGAGACAGAGGATTGCTAGACTGTTAAGTTTAGTTCATGGTAACAATCATCGTCGATGGTTTTAGTTACTATCGAGCGACAAAAAGGGGAAAACTAAAATTAAAAAAATTCACAGGAGAAAAAAATGAGAACTTGGCGCCAAATAGGCCTCGCTGCGTTGGCTGTAACAACCCTTTCAGGGCCATTGCAAGCTGCGGATATTGTTATTGGTATTCGTTCTGAACCTTCCTCAATAGATCCATACTTCCACAACCTAGGTCCAAATAATGCGATGCTGGGTCATATATTTGATCGGTTAAACGATTGGACTCCAAAAATGGACAAGATGTTTGGCCGAGCTGCTTCCTCTTGGAAAGCTATTAATGATACAACATGGGAATTTAAGCTCAAAAAAGGAATTAAATTTCATGATGGATCGGATTTAACGGCAGATGACGTCTTGTTTTCATATGATAGGGCAGCAAATTACACCGGGGGTAATTCTAGTTTTAGGACGTACACCAAAGGTAAGACGCTCAAGAAAATAGACGACTATACAATCCATATTATGACGGAAAAACCTTATCCGTTGATGCCTAATGATACGACTACTGTGATGATTATGTCGAGTGAAGCCAAAGGAACTGGCGGTAAGAATAAAGGAATTTCGGCAAAGGATTTTAATAACGGCACTGCAGCTATTGGCTCAGGTCCTTATAAGTTTGTCGAATGGAAAAAAGGCGATCGTATTGTTCTTGAAAAATTCGATGGTTACAAAGGACCGGTCGCGCAACCATGGGACAAAATAACGTTTAAGTTTATCAAATCTGAACCAGCTCGAGTTGCAGCTTTGATGGCAGGCGATGTTGACGCAATTGATAATGTGCCTACATCAGATGTTGAACGTTTAAAGAAAAATCCAAAAATTTCATTAAGCTCAGGTGTATCTAACCGGGTTATTTATCTCCACATGGATCAATTTAGAGACAGCTCGCCGTTTGTGACAACCAAGGATGGCAAGCCGATGAATAAAAATCCGCTTAAGAACCCAAAAGTTCGTAAGGCATTGTCTATGATGATTAACCGTAAGGCAATTGTTGAACGCGTGATGGAAGGTATAGCCATCCCCGCTGGACAGCTTTTACCAGAAGGCTTCTTTGGTAGATCAGGCAAAATGCAGGCCGAAAAATTTGATCCAAAAGGCGCAAAAAAGCTTTTGAAGGAAGCTGGTTGGGGTGATGGTTTTGGTCTAACCATACATGGCCCAAATGATCGCTACATTAATGACGCAAAGATTTGTGAAGCGATAGGTCAGATGTTATCTGCTCAAGGGATTCCCACGAAAGTGGTAACAATGCCTAAAAATGTTTTCTTCAAACGTGCTTCAAAAGGCGCTGAGGGCGGATTACCAGAATTTAGCTTCGTCTTAGTCGGTTGGGGCTCTGGCACTGGTGAACCTTCCTCTCCATTAAAATCGTTACTGGCAACACATGATAAGTCCAAGGGTATGGGCGCGTCTAATCGTGGACGCCATTCTGATCCTCGCGTCAATAAAGTGTTAAACGAGGCATTGGCTACAGTCGATGATTCTAAACGCGGTGCATTATTGGCTAAAGCAACGGAAATAGCCATTGGAGAGAATACAGGAATCATTCCTCTGCACTACCAAGTCAATACCTGGGCAACTCGCAAAGGATTGAAGTTTGACCCACGAGCTGATGAACGTACAACTGGATATGATTACACGCCAGTTAAGTAAATCAGGTTGAACAGCTGGGGTTGTCTTAGCGGCAACCCCAAGTCTGCATCCAAAAATAATTACGTTAACGTAGGTAAAGATTACTAGTACGACTTTGTCGGGGAAATAATGTCAGTATTTATTATAAGAAGATTGATGCAGTCAGCATTAGTTGTTGTGATAATGTCATTTATTGTGTTCTCCGGCGTTTTTCTGGTTGGTGACCCTGTAGAAATCCTAGTTAGTGATGATGCTGACCAGGAAGAACGAGAGATGATGATCAAGTCGATGGGACTTGATAAACCTTTTTTAGTTCAATATGGAATTTTCATTTCAAAAGCGATTAGAGGCGATTTAGGCGATTCGTTTGTCTTTCAAGAACCTGCCTTGTTATTAATCCTTGATAGGATGCCAGCAACTATGGAACTAGCCGTAGTGGCGCTGTTGATAGCAATCGTTTTTGGGATACCTTTAGGGGTTTGGGCAGGACTTAAGCCAGAATCGCTTGCCTCCAAGAGTATTATGACCGGGTCTATCTTAGGTTTCAGCTTACCAACATTCTGGGTTGGAATAATGATGATATTATTATTTGCGGTTGTGCTTGGATGGTTGCCATCAACAGGTCGTGGAGATGTTCAAATCATTTTGGGGATGCCGATAAGTGTTTTCAGCTGGGACGGATTTAGCCACGTGCTTATGCCTGCGGTCAATCTTGCGTTATTCAAACTTTCTATGGTTATAAGGCTTGCCCGTGCCGGAACACGTGAAGTAATGCATCAAGATTATATAAAGTTTGCACGAGCTAAAGGCCTAAAGGAACAAAGAATAATTTTGGTGCATGTTTTAAAGAATATACTAATTCCAGTAGTTACGGTTTTAGGACTGGAATTTGGAGGGTTAGTTGCCTTCTCAGTAGTTACAGAAACTGTATTCGCCTGGCCAGGAATGGGAAAACTTCTAATAGATTCGATTGGTTTGTTAGATAGGCCGATTATAGTGGCTTACTTGATGATTATTGTCTTTCTATTCGTTCTTATTAACCTATTGGTGGATATTTGCTATTCGATATTGGATCCACGTGTCCGATTACAGGATATTAAGTCATGACAACAGCTGAGAATAATATGGAATCGGAAGAAAAAGGCTATGAGGGTGTTCAAACACCGCTCCGCAGATTTCTCTCAGATTTTTGCGAGGCCAAGCTGGCCGTAGTTGGTTTTTTCACCATTTTGGCAATTGCGTTAGTCGCAATCATGGCACCATTCATAGCACCAACAGACCCATATGACCTTGCCACAGTTAGTGTGCTGGATAGCAGGCTAGCTCCAGGAGAGGCGATGATGAACGGTACGACAGCCCATCTGGGTACTGATGGAGCTGGACGAGATATGGTTAGCGCTATGATTTATGGTCTTCGAATTAGTTTAGGCGTGGGAATCGGAAGCGGTCTCATAGCAATGTTGATAGGAATAAGTTTTGGATTGCTCTCCGCATATGCGGGTGGAAAAATTGATAGCATATTTATGCGTATTGTCGACATTCAGTTGAGTTTCCCAGCGATTCTTGTTGCGCTTGTTTTGCTCGTCACGCTAGGCAAGGGTGTTGATAAAACTATTATAGCTCTCGTCGTTGTTCAATGGGCTTATTATGCGAGGACAATCCGAGGAACCGCCTTGGTTGAGCGACGGCGAGAATATATTGAATCAGCGGTATGTCTGGGTTTGTCCAAAAACCGTATTATGTTTCGTCATTTGCTACCAAATTGTTTGGCGCCCATGATTGTTGTAGGGACGATGCAGATCGCACATGCTATCTCCTTAGAAGCAACTCTTTCGTTTCTAGGACTTGGGATGCCTCAGACAGAACCTTCACTTGGGCGCCTAATATCTAATGGCTTTGAGTATATTTTGAGCGGTAAGTATTGGATTAGTGTTTATCCCGGAATAGCTCTACTCGTAACAATTGTGAGCATAAATTTAGTGGGTGATCGTTTGCGTGATGTGCTCAACCCAAGGCTCCAGAAATAGGTTGTATTCATGTCCCTTTCAGAATCTCCAACAATAGAAGTAAAAGATTTAAAGACCTATTTTTTTACTAAAGGAGGCATAGCTAGGGCTGTAGATGGAGTAAGCTTTTCGGTTGGTAGGGGTAAGGTGCTTGGACTAGTTGGTGAATCGGGTTCAGGTAAAACGGTCACTGGCTTTTCCATATTAGGGCTAGTTGACGAGCCAGGGAGAATAGTTGGCGGAGAGATATTATATCGTGGAGAAAACCTTGTTTCAGCATCACCGGATCGAATGCGCGAACTGCGTGGTGTTAATATTTCTATGATATTTCAAGACCCAATGATGACCCTTAATCCAGTATTGAGGATCGATACACAGATGATAGAGGCTCTACAGGCACACGAAAGCATTTCAAAAGATGATGCAAGACAGAGAGCAAGGGACGTCCTGGGCCAAGTGGGCATAGCTTCGCCGGATGAGCGTTTAAGATCGTATCCACATCAGTTTTCTGGAGGTATGAGGCAACGCGTGGCAATTGCCATAGCGTTATTAAATAAGCCGGACCTTATAGTAGCAGATGAACCAACGACTGCTTTGGATGTTACCATACAGGGACAAATATTATACGAGGTTCAAAAACTATGTTCGCAGACGGGTACAGCATTGATCTGGATAACCCACGATCTATCGGTAGTAGCTGGATTAGCTGATGATATTTGTGTGATGTACGCAGGAAGAATTGTTGAGCAAGGAAGCGTGAACTCCGTTCTGGATAAGCCTATGCATCCTTATACCGACGGTTTGATCAGTTCGGTGCCCAGCCGAAATAAACGAGGCGTACCCTTAGCCCAAATTCCTGGGATGGCGCCTTCACTATTAAAGCTACCCAAGGGTTGCTCATTTGGCCCCAGATGCGCTCATTTTAGTAACGCATGTGACTCCATACCGGATATCTCAAACTATGAAAACGGAAGACAAATTAGATGTCACAATCCATTGGGTGCGGGTACTACTTTACGAGTGACGGACTGAGTTTATGGCTTTAAATAATAAAAAAGAACCAATTCTAACTATAAATAATGTTTCAAAGCGCTTTATCAAATCTTTAGATTTAGCGGGCAAGATTGCACAACGCTTTGGTGCAGACATTCGTGAAGAAGTGGTACATGCCGTAGATAGAGTTTCTTTGAATATTCAGGATGGGGAAGTCGTTGGTTTAGTTGGCGAATCTGGATGTGGAAAATCAACTCTTGGTAGAGTAGTCGCTGGGGTTCACGAGCCCAGTGACGGGAATGTTTTGTTTCGCGGTAAAGCGATAGAGGGCCTGACGGGAAAGGATGCTCAGGAGGCTGCACTTAAAATCCAGATGATATTTCAAGATCCGATGAGTTCCCTAAATCCGCGTTTACGTGTTCAAGATATCATTGGAGAGGCACCTGTCGTCCACGGAGTAGTTGATAGTGGAAATATCACAGATTATGTGGAGGAGATTATGCTGCGTGTGGGTCTGGATCCAAGTTATGCTAGACGCTACCCCCATCAATTTTCTGGGGGACAACGTCAAAGGATCGGTATCGCTAGAGCCTTGGCTGTTCAACCTGACTTTCTAGTCTGCGATGAGTCAGTTGCAGCTTTGGATGTCTCTATACAAGCCCAAGTCCTAAATCTGTTCATGCGCCTGCGCCAAGAACTTAACTTAACGTACTTATTTATAAGTCACGACTTAGGGGTTGTTGAGCATCTCAGTGACCGCGTGGTTATAATGTACCTTGGCCGCGTGGTCGAAGTGGCGCCAACCGAGACGTTATTTGCTGACCCTAATCATCCATATACGCAAGCACTATTAGCGGAGGTGCCCCGACTGGAGACGCGTCAAAGAAAATTTGCACCTGTTAAGGGAGAAATACCGTCCCCAATTGACCCTCCCACGGGTTGTCATTTCCATCCCCGCTGTCCTAAGGCCTTTGCGAAGTGCCATCAAGAAACACCAGCTTTAAAAGAAATTGAATCTAATAGGTTCTCTGCTTGTCATTTAAATGATTAAAAAAGAATATTTTTGGAGTCATTTAAATTAGTTGGCACGGGACTTGAGGATGCCAGATTTTTACTTCTGGTAATCAGAGCTATCATTTTTCGCAGCTTCTATTAAAGCCTCATTTTCACTTATCTTTTCTATTTTTTTCTGGTTCTTCAAAGCGGTTTTCAAATATCTCTTGTGCTGTTTATGACGCTCTTGCATGAAAATAGCATTATCATCTTTAATAATCTTATTCTCCCGTGTTGGGGGAACAAAATTATTAAGGGA
>CALIMD010000162.1 GCA_938028645.1 uncultured Alphaproteobacteria bacterium | reverse complement strand
TCATCAAATTTAGAGCGAGCCTCTGCGTCTGTCATAAAATTTTCAGGCTCACCCTTTGGCACTGTAACACTATGCTCAAAACTGTCTCTTGATGTTTTTATTCGAACAATCCCAGCCATATTGTCTGGATATTCTGATTCCGCCCACGGGTCTGTCACCGTAGTAAATTTTGCTGCAAGTGCTAAGGTGTCATTATCATTGAGGTGTTTATCATAATCATCCCAGCCCATTGTCCCTTCTCTTAAAACTACTGCACCCCAAAATGGCATCGAAAACTGGCCGTCGACTGCACCCGTTGGCTTTCTTTTACTTTCATCTGTTTCGCCTATTATTCTCCATCCCGTATGGGGCAAGCCTACCTCAACTTTTTCAACGTCTTCTATAGAGATATTATTCTCGGTCCGCATTGCAGCTATAGCACCCATTGCGGAGTGACTGTACCTGCAGGATGGATAGGGTTTAACTGCAATATTCATGGTCTCCCAGACAGCGCCAAGATCTGCTGCTGCCCGACTGATATCGGGGCTAGGTGCATAAGATTGTAGAAAACCATCTTTGCCTTCTATTGACCCCATTGGACCAACAAAGCCTTCCTTTGCTAACGTCGCGGCTATCAAACCATTGTGACCAGAATAACCGACCTGAAATCTCTTAGTCCACGCGCCATCAGCTAAAAACCTCATCGATCCGGAAGTTTGGCATTCAGCTATTCCAAAAGCACTGGCGATATCGTCAGCGTTAAGACCGAAAATTAAACCCGCCGCCGCTGCGGCCCCGAATGTTCCACAGGTAGCTGACGGATGATATCCACGTTTATAATGATCTGAGGGATTGAGAGATAAGCTAAGACGAATTTGGACTTCATAGCCAGCAGCTATCGCAGTAATGACCTTTTTTCCATCGGCTCCGACTATCTCAGCCGCTGCTAACGCCGCGGGTATTATTGGGGCACTAGCGTGAATAGAACCAGCTGCGTGCGTATCATCAAAGTCAAGGCTGTGAGCAAGTGTGCCATTGATCATAGCTGCACCGGCAGGCGTGTATTTATTGTGTGTACCAATTACCCTACATTGACCACCAAGATAGCCCATCACCTGACTCGTAGCCAGAAGACTAGGAGTGGACTCTGAGTCGTGCATGGCTCGAATGGAAATACCTACAGTGTCCATAATCAAAAATTTAATGCGCTCCACCACTTCAATGGGCAAGTCATCAAACGACAGATTTGCTACAAATTCTGCAAGTTGTTTGGTTTCTGACATCTACCAACCTTCCATAACGAGTTGTTGAATTATCTATATAAAATAAGATCTTGGGAGGCCAAGGTCAATTGACCAAAATGTTTTATCCAGTAGGTATTTAACGAACCGCTTAATGCTAGCACTTGAAAGCAGGACCCTAGTAAATAACGTGGTTAGGTTATTGCTCATTTCACTTCTAACTTTATGCGCCATTTCTGCTAGATTAATAAGTAGATTTTCTCATGCGTGCTAGTTGCACTTTTATTTAGCAATGTTAATAGTTACGACTATTAACAATTTACGTCTTCAAGCTGCCAGTGCAGCAGTTCTCTTTTGATCGACTGAACAGGGATACCAATTGAAAAAAGAGATTGCTACAAGCCGTTCAACCGTTACCATAAAAGAAGCATATCGGTTCTTTACGCCATTAATCTTTATGGCCGAATTACACATGCTCTCACATGCGATTATCTCGGCCTTTCTTGCGCGGATGCCCGATCCAGAACCCATACTGGCAGCATACAGCATTGCTTTTTATTTACACGCTACTTTGGGCAGCCCGGTATGGGCCTGTCAATTTGTAGCCATCTCTTTTATTCGTGACAGAGCTTCTGTTATCCGACTATTTATTTTTAGCACACAAACGTTTCTCCTCGTCGGATGGCTATGGGCTCTGATCGCATTAACACCTTTAGGCATTAGTTTTTTTATTCTAGCATTCGGTGTTAGCGAGGCGGTAGCTAAAGAGGCGCAGTTATGTGTACTCATCTCAACGCTTATCGTACCATGCGTATTTTTCCGGTCACTATCATACGCATTATTAATGCTTAATCGACGCACTACACTGGTAACCTTAGGAACCATGATCCGGCTGATGGCATTATTTGCTATTTTGACTGGATTACAAGACAGCAGAAGTGGTGCACTGATTGGTATGGTAGCGTTGACTGCATGTATTGCAATTGAAAGCTTTTACGCGGTATTCGCCGCCCGAAAATATTATTTGAACTTACCTACCAACAGCGAACCCTTACCAAAATATAGGGAACTATGGCGGTTCGGTTGGCCGGTTATACTGATGCAAATAGCAGAAAGTGGTGTCGCATTTACTGCAAGCTTTTTCTTGGGTCGTTTGCTACGACCCGAACTTGCTTTAGCTGCTTTCGGCGTTTTGGATGCAATGATGCGGGTTATGTTAGGTCCTTTAAGGAACCTAACACAAGCAGTACAAACGCTAACCAATAACCGTTCTGATGCCATCGTAATTGGAAAGTTTACCGTTCATCTCGCTATTATATTCACGTTGGTTATGTGCACATTTCATAATGAAACAATACGTCAATATGCATTAGAGAATGTAATGGGTTTGCCAATTTCCATGGTAAATTATATCACACCAGCTCTATTATTAACGCCTCTGCTGGCATTAAGCATGACTGCAGCGGCATATACTCGCGGACAACTGCTTGCTAGTCGCAAAACTGGGGCTATTGCTTTTGCTTCAGTTGCCCGAATATTAGCAGTTTGTGCAACTGGCCTTATAGCGCTCTCCTTTTCTGACGTCAATGGAGCTGTGGTTGGAGTTGTAGCCTTAATCAGTGCTTTTACTAGCGAAACGATCATTTTAGGTTGCAAAGTCCTCTATGCCGAGCGTTGGCAAGGTGGATTATTTCGTTAATCAATATCCTGGGTATAAATATTTAGCTGCCCAATGAGAAAGGATTGT
>CALIMD010000161.1 GCA_938028645.1 uncultured Alphaproteobacteria bacterium | reverse complement strand
ATGCAAAATGTTTTATGTAAATTTAAGTGACTGACATCAGCACCGAAGTCTCCAGGCGCGCATAATCCAACGAGTGCATTTAAATTTGCTCCATCAACGTATACTTGACCACCATGTTCATGAATGATGGCGCAAATATCTAATATCCCTTCTTCAAAGACTCCATGCGTTGAGGGATATGTGACCATTAACGCTGCTAAATTATCCGAGTACTTCTCTGCCTTATGTCTTAAATCTTCTAAATCAACGTTACCGTTATCATCACATTTAACCACAACTACTTGCATCCCACACATAGATGCTGAAGCAGGGTTTGTTCCATGCGCCGAACTTGGTATTAGACAAATATCTCTGTGTGCTTCCGACCTGCTTCGATGATACGCGCGAATTGCAAGAAGCCCAGCATATTCACCTTGAGAACCAGCATTCGGTTGTAGAGATATAGCCGCATAACCAGTGCAATTGCATAACATTTGCTCTAGTTCAACAATCATTTCTGCATACCCTTCCACCTGGTCTTTTGGAACAAATGGGTGTATTTGACTAAATTCAGGCCAGGTTATTGGAAGCATTTCGGTAGTAGCATTGAGTTTCATTGTGCAGGAACCCAGTGGTATCATCGAACGATCCAGCGCAATATCTTTATCCGACAGTTTCCGAATATATCGAAGCATTTCTGTTTCTGAGTGATAATCATTAAATACTGGATGCTCCATGTACCCAGAAACGCGGATCAATGCTTCTGGAATTTCATTTCCTATCCTTTTTTCAACCTCATCAAATGAGATTTGTTTCATAGAGTCGAATGCCATTAATGACCACAAGCGCTCTACTAAATATTGATCACTCGTTTCATCAAGTGCGATTCCAACTCTATTATCAAATATTCTAAGGTTTATTTCTTCCACACGGGCCGCTTCGATTACTGATCCCGTCCAGTCATCAGTTTTCACAACAATTGTATCAAAAAAATTTCCTGTTTCTATTACATACCCTAAATCGCGCAGACCTTCGGCCAACACCGCAGTCAGGTGATGGGTTCGCTTCGCAATTCTTTTCAAACCAAGAGGGCCATGATAAACGGCATACATGGAGGCAATAATTGCCAATAAAACCTGCGCAGTGCATATATTGCTAGTGGCCTTTTCACGACGGATATGTTGCTCCCTTGTCTGAAGCGCTAATCGGTAGGCTTTATTATTAGCACTGTCCACTGAAACGCCAACAATACGACCAGGAATATTCCTTTTATACTTATCCCGAGTTGCAAAAAAAGCGGCATGTGGCCCCCCAAAACCCAGAGGAACGCCAAAACGTTGACTCGAGCCTATCACAACATCGGCACCCCACTCTCCTGGTGGTTTTAACAAAGTTAGTGCAAGGAGATCAGTAGCAACTACGACCATCGTATCCTGTGCATGTGCCATTTCCACGATGCCAGAATAATCTGGTATATCACCATTAGTATTTGGGTATTGGAGCAAGACAGCGAAAGCTTGATCAGCAACCCCTTCGGTTTCATCACCGATTACTACTCGGATACCGATTGGTTCTGCTCGCGTCTGAACCACGTCGATTACCTGGGGATGGCAATTGCTTGAAACGAAAAAAACATCTCCTTTTGACTTGGAGTTTCTTGAGCAAAAAACCATTGCTTCCGCCGCCGCAGTGGCCTCATCTAAGAGCGATGCATTTGCTATCCCCATCCCAGTTAAATCGCAAACCATTGTCTGAAAATTAAGTAATGCTTCTAATCTACCTTGCGAAATCTCCGGTTGATATGGCGTATAGGCGGTATACCAGGCTGGGTTTTCAAGAATATTACGCAGAATTACACTTGGTGTATGAGTTGAATAGTAGCCCATACCAATTAAAGACTTCGTTACCTTGATGCGACTTGCATGATGCTTCAGTTTAGATAGAGCGTTTGTCTCACTCAATGCGACTGGAAGTTCTAAAGATTTATCCAAAAGAATGGCTTGAGGTACTGTTTTATTAATCAAAGCGTCGAGGCTAATTAATCCCATTGCATCAAGCATCTTTTTTTGCTGCTTTTCTGCCGGTCCGATGTGGCGCACGCTAAATTCGTCGTTACTTCCGCGCTCGGTATCTCTATCAGTCATCCAGACTTCCTCAATTTAGTCACTATCTCAAGAAACGAATTATCACCACTATTTAATACTCTCTACGAACTTATTATAACTCTCTAAGTCCATTAAATCATCTAATTCGTTGGGGTTGGTTATCGTAATTTTAAAAATCCAGCCATTTTCTAACGGATCGCTATTTATGGTTTCTGGGGCATCCTCTAATAATACGTTTACCTCACTTATGATACCCGATACGGGTGAAAAAATATCACTAGCGGCTTTTACAGATTCTACAACAGCAACCTCTTCATCTTTAGTGACCTCTTCATTTGCTTTGGTCACTTCCGCAAAAACTATATCACCCAGCTGCTCCTGAGCAAAATCAGTTATCCCTACTGTGCCAGTATTTCCCTCTATAGTAATCCATTCATGCTCTTCAGAATAATAAGTCGTGGCCATCACTTTCTCCTTCTACATCTTTTAAGTTCGTTTGTAGTTTGGGCTTATGAACGGTAAGTTAGTTATTGTTGCTGGGAGTAAATTGTCTCTTACCAAGACTGAGACTTTTGAACCTGTCTCAATACTAGAAGTATCTATATATGCCATTGCGATAGGTGCACCGACCGTTGGCCCAAATCCACCACTAGATATATCACCAACTTTGTTCTCCTCTAAATCGAATATTTCAGTGCCCGCTCTAGCAGGCGCACGCCCATCGGGCCGCACTCCATAACGCCGAGTGGATACGCCATCTTTTAATTGTCGTATAATGTTTTCAAACCCTGGAAACCCGCCCTCTTGTCGTCTTCTTTTCCCTATAGTCCACCCCAAGTTTGCCTCAACCGGGGTTGTCATTTCATTGATATCTTGTCCATAGAGACACAAACCGGCCTCTAAACGCAGTGAGTCCCGCGCACCTAAACCAATTAATTCAGTATCCTCGTCACGTAGAATAGTCTCAGCAATTTCTTCTGCCATCATCGACGGCATAGATATTTCGAATCCATCTTCACCAGTATAGCCTGAACGAGTTATAAAACACTCTGCGCCGCAGATAGAAAACTCTCCCGATGACATAAATTTCAAATCAGCAACACCTGGAGCAAGCATTTCCAAAACAGTCTCAGATACAGGCCCTTGAAGAGCCAAAAGAGCTCGGTCCTCCAGCTCCTCTATGTCGCATCGCAGATTGTCTCGAAGAAACTTTATGTCTTTGTGCCGGCATGCCGCATTCACTACAACAAAAAGGTGATTACCAGCATCGGTAACGATTAGGTCATCTAGGATCCCGCCTTTTTTATTAAGGAAAAGCGTATACCGCATCTCACCTTCACTTAGCGACTTGATATCACTTGGGACTAAATTTTCAAGTTCATCTTTTACTTCATCGCCTTTCAAACAAATCTGTCCCATATGCGATACATCGAATAAACCAGCTTTTGTTCTAGTGTGGATATGTTCTTGCTTAACGCCCAACTTGTATTGAAGGGGCATAGAGTAGCCTGAGAACGGCACCATTCGCGCCCCGTATTTTAAATGAAGATCATTGATAGGCGATAATTTGAGTTCTGCTTCGGTCATAGCCCCTCCCTAAACATAACGAGTCTTCGTTTTCGCGCGAACGAAAGCGATTACCCCCTCTGTCGAAAACCTGAGAGATTCACCCCCTATCAATTGAGATAGGGTGGCTTTCACCTTCGGTGGGGCTCATATGCGGCGCGCCCACTTTCCAGAGGTTCCTAACCTTAAGGTCCTTTTGCCTGAGAGATTCCGGGGCGGTTGCTCCTTCGGCGGCGTCTGCAATAGAGTATGACTGACGCTCTCTTCCTCAAGGGTTAACGGATTACATTAACAAGATTAGCGGTTTAATGCGCATCGCGAAAGAGTTGATTTCAAATAAAATAATACCAATCAAGTTAGTTATCTTTTCAGGCAGGTGTATTTAGAATTTAAATTTGTTAAGATTTAAACAATCTGACTAAATAATTAATTATATCTAGACAAAGAGGCCTTCCATGTCCTGGAACGATGAAATTGATGAAATTTTACTCAAACGCAAGCTCGCGCTAGAACAAGGTGGATTGGAAAATATAGAACGGCAACATGCAAAGGGACTTTTAACAATCCGAGAACGCGTATCAGTGATGCTGGATGAAGGTTCATTCAGAGAAATTGGTCCAACGTCCGGAGGAGTCGAACGAAACGAAGACGGCTCTCTTAAAAGTTTTTCACCTGCTAACTTCATATTAGGGTTTGGCAAGATTAAGGGGAAACGCTGTATAATAGGCGGTGAGGATTTTACAGTACGTGGAGGTTCCCCGAATGAAGCTGGATTGCGCAAAAGTATTTACACAGAGGACTTAGCTCTCCAACATTTAATTCCCTTAATACGACTTCACCAAGGCGGAGGTGGGAGTGTCACGGGTAGCGGAGCAACTTCAAAAGTTATTGGAAGTCCCGTTTTCAATGCACCACGGTTTAGATCCGTAGCTAGAACGATGTGGTCGATCCCAGTAGCCACAGCTGCCTTGGGTGCCGTAGCAGGATTACCCGCAGCTAGACTGGTCGCCTCTCACTTCTCAGTTATGACAAAAGAAAACAGCCAGGTCCTTGTTGCAGGACCTAAGGTGGTGGAACGGGCTCTAAAAGAAAATATAACCAAAGAAGATATGGGTGGAGCTCATATTCATACCCGGAATGGTGTAGTTGATAATATCGCTGAAAATGAGCACGACGCATTCGAGCAAATTAAAAAATTTATGTCGTATATGCCCCAGAATGCCTGGTGTGCCCCTACTCAAGAAAATTGCAATGATCCAGCAAACAGAAAAGCGGATACCCTATCCCAAATAGTACCTGCGGACAGGCGCAAAATATATGATATGCGGAAAATTATTTCATTAGTCGTTGATAAAGATTCTGTCTTCGAAGTAACAAAAAATTTTGGGAAGGGTCAAATAACTTGCTTTGCACGACTGAATGGACATGCTGTTGGTATTTTTGCAAACGATTGCCGATATTATGCGGGCTCAATGACGGCCGATGGCTCCCAAAAAGTAAGGCGCTTTATAAAAACTTGTGAAACTTTTAATTTGCCGATTGTTACCTTTATAGACGAACCTGGGTTCATGATAGGGTCCGAAGCAGAGAAAGACGCTACAATTCGATATGGAACTGATCTTGTTATGACAGCAGCTGACTGCAAAGTCCCCTGGGCTTCTATCATTGTAAGGAAGTCATTTGGAGTGGCTGCAGTAGCACATTATGGACCTGATGCTTATGTATTAGCATGGCCATCTGCAGAGATGGGCGCTGTCCCTGTTGAAGGGGGCGTTGCTGTCGCCTTTGGACGTGAGATAGAGAACCACCCAAACCCTGAGCAAAGGAGACTAGAATTAGAGGCTTCGATGGCCTACCGCTACTCGGCAGTTCCTAGAGCAGAATCCCTCGCAATCCACGATCTAATTGATCCAAAAGAAACGCGCCCGGCGCTGTGTGATTGGGTAGACCAAATTGTTGAAACAATACCCAATATCATAGCAATGAAAACCCGCCTTCACAGGTAAATTATCTTCGATGTCTTAGGTTAAAGGCAACCTGACTTTTATTTAACTGAAACCCTATTAATAATTTATAACCTGCAAAGTTATTGCTTATTTTTTTAGGAAAGAAAGGGTTTATAATTTGCTCTTGGGTAACTTCCGTATTTTTTAGTGAAAAAGGAATTTCCAAATCAAAGTTTTCCTTAGTTAATACACGCCCATCTGGCGCTATTGCTGCAGCAAAATAGTTAATTTCCACAGCGGTATCTTTTTTAACATCATTCATACTGGATTTTATTAAAAAACTTGTTTCGATATCCGCCCCATCGTCACTAAAACTACATTTGGTATTTAAACTACTAAATTGGGATATAAATAAGATGTTCGACGCTTCTCTGCTACTTGTATCCCGAAAAA
>CALIMD010000160.1 GCA_938028645.1 uncultured Alphaproteobacteria bacterium | reverse complement strand
CAAACAGTCCTATATCCTTAAGGGCATTGGTTAGATCATCAGGTATACCGTCTTCGCGTGTTAGCCGTTTCTCAGCAGGCCTTAAAATATTTTGTGAAAAATCACGAACAGAAATAAGGTATTCTTCAAAAGTCGTAAAATGATGCTTTGTCAATTTAAAAAACCTTCCATCAAACTGGCCTCTAGTTGAAAACAGAAATTATCACCCGGCGTAAATGGTCATTTATGGATGAAGAAATGGCTACAGGAAAACTTATTGTGCAACACGGCGTTAAGTAAATAAAAATATACCCTTCTAGTACTAAATTTAATTGCTTTGTAATCCGGTTTAATAAAAAAAACGTAGACTGAGCGGACCAGGGGTGAATTTTGTTAAAGACCTCTTCATAGCATCTGGATTGAACCGTTGAAAAAATTGCCATATCGCGCCAAGACGATGTCGGGAGATATTATTGATGTGGAGTTTAATTTGCACGATGAAACCGTTGACTCGGTTCATGTCAACAACCTCATTACTGCTGTGTTAAAATCAATTGATAACGAAATTTCTTTGATGGGTGAAGTAAGTAACGGGGACGTTTTACAAGCCATTACTATGGTGTTGGCTATTAGAGCGCATATCATTCATGCACCAATCGAGATGACTTCAGTATTGGCTAAAACGCTTTTGAATGAGGCTTTGATGGCATTAGATGAAGCCACTACGATACAAGGCCAAAGTGGTAGAGCATAATTTAATGAAGAAAGTATTTAAATCCAAAGATGAGGAGCTCAAGGCATTTATGAAGTCCTGTTGGGAGAGCTATCAATCAAGAGGTGACGTAAGCTGTTTAGTTGAAGCTGTTGAAGCTGCGCCATTTTTCGGGGAAGCCGAAATGGCAAAGGAAATAGCGCGCCTTTTGAGAACGAAATGATTTATTTGCAAGCTCATAAAAGGTTGTTAGATAGTTCAGAGTTATTTTTAATACCGGACCCACAATAAATGGGTGGTCTCTTGGAAGTTTTGCAAAATGGGATAGAGCAAAATATTATTTGCTCAAAGTGCGAGACTGAATTTTTACTTGGCTCAACTGATAGTCGATCATTACAAGATTACTCACGATTGGATATTGGATTTACGAGTATTGGTGTCCAAGTATGGTGTCGTAGGCATGATGCTAATGTTGTTCACATTGATTTTGCAGATCAAAAACCTACAGCCGATTTCCGTTGCATAGAATGAAAAATAGTCAATAGGTTATGGCGCGGCTATTTTTTCTAATGACACACTGTTAGACACTAAAGAGTGATCTTCAATCATGCAATTGATATCGTCTTCACAACGGCCGCAACAAGGTTCATAATCAAAATGGGCTAATATCTGTTCCCAGGTTTTCACACCGTTGTGAATCACTTTCTGAATTTCTTTTTCCCGTACACCGTTGCAGTTGCAGATAAACATTTCCCTAATCCGTGTTTTGACGTTAGTCGCTAAGGTTAATTTGAATGAGAATGATTGTCAATTGCGATGTAGCAATTTTCACAAACAAAAAACTGTGAATGAAAAATGAAACTGAGGTAATTAGTAATGATTATGATAATCATTACTAATTAATTGTTTTTATTGGATTTTTTTAATTAAGACTACCATATTAAAAATTATGGACTATGTTTAAGTGGTGGCAACTTGGAGAGTAAGCGATGAAATCAGATCCATCAGTGATCAAGCAGTTAAATATTATTCTTAAGAATGAATTGACTGCGATCAATCAGTATTTTCTCCACGCACGAATGGTTAAGGACTGGGGATTCGAGCGTTTAGGTAAGAAAATTTACGAAGAGTCTATAGGTGAGATGAAACATGCGGACCTACTCATCGAAAGAATTTTGGTTTTAGATGCCTTGCCTAATCTCCAAGATCTTGGAAAACTCCGTATCGGTGAAAATGTTCCAGAAATTTTTGAGGCGGATATTTCAGTAGAATTAGCTAATCAGAGCTGTCTGAAAACAGCAATTGAGACTTGCGAGGAGGCGAGAGACTACGTTTCGCGTGAAATCCTCAAGACGATACTGGAAGACACGGAAGAACACATAGATTGGATTGAAACTCAGCAGTCAAGAATTGAAAAAGTCAGTCTGCAAAATTTTCTACAGGAAGAGATGTACAGCGATTAGTTTGTTTCAAAAAACAAAGACTGGTAACTTCCAATTGCCGGTTTCCTATCTGTTGGTAAAGTTTTAGAGTTTTAAATTGTTGGCGTGCCTCGCAAACACGTCCTATGCATAACACGCGGATATTGTGTGGCATCAAAATTGGGGTCGGCTCGGTGCAGCAAGCATCGGTTGTCCCACATTAGAAGATCACCGTCGCTCCAGCGATGGCGAAAGATAAAGTTTTCGTTTGTAGCGTGTTTTTCAAGAGCCTCAATTTTTAGCCTGCTTTTCAAAATATTCTGTCCCTCAATATGAGAGGCGTGCATTCCCAAAAACAGACATTTTCTTCTAGTTTCGGGATGCTCTCTAACAAGTGGATGGGTCATTGGTGGTGCATCATCTATTTCTTTTTGGCTTAACTTGCGTCCTATATTTTCTCTCGATAATTCCCAACTGTGAATAACCTTTTTATCCTTAAGTTCATCCTTGGTCTCATCTGGTAATGCTTCATAGGCAGCGTACATGTTTGCAAAGCATGTATCCCCACCATTGGGTGGAAGGCATTTTGCGTGTAATAATGTGGCCATAGATGGTGCTTCTCTAAACGACTTATCGGAATGCCACAAAGTCGATTTAACTTTACCTGTTGGGTGCCCATGCTCGTCCAGGTTTGTAACAATATGTACGAAAGGAGAATCTGATTGGCCTTTATTTGTAAGGGTGTGTCTTTCGAGCGTGCCGAACTGTTCGGTGAAAGAGACTTGTTCTGATTTATTCAGGTCTTGGTTTCGAAAAACAAGCAATTGGTATTTTAGAAACGCCTGATAAATACAAGCTTTGGTCGTCTTGTCTAATGGTTTTTTGAGATCAACGTCTATAACTTCTGCTGCCATGAGTTTTGAAAGAGGGAGGATTTTCAGGTCCCCAGTTATAAAGGTGTTTTTTTTGGATCTACTTTTTTGTTGTAACATAAAACCCTCTAGCTTTGAGTAGATAGGCGCTAGTGTTAGATTATCTCTCTACCACTTTACTATCACTTTTTAGTTTCACCTCTTAAACATATTGTGAAATTAAAAACTCAGCAAATCCCCTTATGATATATTATTTATCCCTTCTGGCAGTCGGACTGATCGGGGTAGAAAATTTCTTTCCCGTAACATTTCAAATTTCATTACGGAATACGGAAAGATTAAAAAGTTTATAGTTTTGAAATTTGACAAGGTACTAGACGCCGTTAAGATCGCATGGGTCTGCAATTAATAAATGGTGAATGGCGAGGATTTTTATGGAACCCTATTTTGAGCTTGGTCCGTATACACGTTCTATAACCACTAAGTCTGCCGAGGCAGAAACTTGGTTTAATAGAGGACTGAACTGGTGTTATGCATTTCATCACAAGGAAGCGATCAGGTGCTTTACTAAAACAATAGAGCTCGATCCATCGTGTGTCATGGGTTACTGGGGAGTAGCATATGCCACTGGGCCATACTACAATATTCCTTGGGAGAAAATGTCACCCTCAGGACGCCCGGAAGCCATAAGAATATCTTATGAATATTCTCAGAAAGCGAAAGACCTTAGCGAAACTACTCCTTTATCAAAAGTAGAAAAAGCATTGTGCGATGCTCTCGCGATCAGATTTCAAGCTAACAAAGCAAACGAAATTGAAGAACTTAAAAAGTGGGACGATGATTATGCCGATGCAATGCGGCTTGTATATCGTGATTTTTCTGATGATTATGATGTTTGTGCATTGACAGCAGAAGCACTTGTTGTCCGAACACCATGGCAACTCTGGGATTTAAAAAACCGTACCCCAGCGGAAGGAACGTTTACGGAAGAAGCTATAGCAATTGTTGAAAAAGCGCTTGGGCGTATCGAAGAGGAAAAACATACCCCTCACGCGGGGCTACTTCATTTTTATATTCATATAATGGAGATGTCGCCGGAGCCGGAACGCGCACTTTTGGTGTCCGATCAACTGCGGCCTCTTGTTCCTGGTTCTGGGCACCTCATCCATATGCCTTCTCATATTTACGTTTTATGTGGTCAGTATGAAAAAGTGATAGCCTCTAACATTGAAGCAGCTGAAGCGGACAAAAAGTATCTTGAGGTAGATAGCGAGCTTGGTATTTACTACATTTACCTGCTACACAATTTTCATTTTCAAGTTTATGGGGCAATGTTCGCTGGTCAATATGAACCGGCAATACGTGCTGCAGAACAAATGCAATCTATCGTACTCCCAGAATACCTGCACAGCGATCACGCATTCTTAGTAAATTATCTTGAGGCTTTTAGTAGTATGAAGGCTCACGTATTAATCAGGTTTGGAAAGTGGCAAGAAATTTTAGATGAGCCTTTGCCATCAGAACCGAAACTGTTTTGCGTTACATATGCAATATGGCAGTACGCAAAGGGTATCGCTCACGCAGTTCTTGGAAATATTGATGAAGCCCTCATGCAACAAAGCAAATTGAGCGATGCTGTTTTGGCCCTACCAGAAGAGAGGATCATTTTTCATAATGATTCAAAAGATGTATTATGAACAGCTTAGAATTATAGCTGTTATCGTAGATCACGATAATACCTGAGTTCACCATTG
>CALIMD010000159.1 GCA_938028645.1 uncultured Alphaproteobacteria bacterium | reverse complement strand
AGTTAACCAGTTGCATAAATCCCAACTTTCTTTTGTCTTTCTGCTTTCATCCATCACGCATGATCCTATGATTAGCATAGTGGGTGACTCCTATAATCCCGAGAAACTCAAAGACCCTCCCAAATCCTGATGAATTGAATTGTTTATTTTCGCCGCAGAACGATTAATACGCGGTGTTTATTAGTTCGTCAGTTATTAGGGTAGACCTATGTTTTCTTTTAAGAAAGTACTCCTGTTTGTTTGGTTGATAGGGGCAATATTTCCCTTTCCAGTTCTGTCATTCGATATTCCTTCAAAAATTTATGGGATACTTGAAGAACATCCGGCAGTTAAAAAGTTAAAATTACAGTCGAATGCAGCCTTTCTTGAATCCTCTGCTAAGAAAGGGTTGCCCGATCCTGAACTTATGATTGGTATTAATAACTTCCCTCTAACCAAGCCTTCTTTCGATGATTACTTACCCACGAATAAGTCCATAGGTATAAAACAAATGTTTCCGTCGTTGGCTGGTCGAGAGGCACGAGCAGAAACAATCAGGATGCGCTCCAGTCTAATTGATTTAAAATCAAGTTATATTGTCCATCAGTTGTTTGGAAATTACTTAAAAGCTCATGCAGAAAAAGTTGCCTCTGATGAACGACGAGTTGTCCTAAAAGAACAACGCTATCTGCTTGATCGTTTTGAAAAAAGTCTTAACGCACTTGCGGAGGTTAGCGATGCAAAGGCTTTTGAACGTCTGGCCGCTCTTGATGTACAACGTGCGGATCTAGAACTCCGTGAAATCCTACTAGATGAAATTGCGGCATCGGCGCTAACTCAAATGAAAGCCATAGATGAGGATTTAGTCATTCAAAATAAACTAGATCGTGCAAATAAATTGAGAGTTCCTCTCGAACCGTATTCCTTCTGGACAGAGTTGCTTTCCAAAGTAAGCAGGGAAATTGCCAGCGCTGATGTTATAGTTAAATCGTCCGCTTATAAGCCGGATTTCGGCGTAAGTTTGACCTATCAGCAACGGGAAAAAGGTACTTCTTTTAGAGGGGATGACTGGATTTCACTCAAAGCACTGATCCGTATACCATTCTGGGCTGCCCGCACACATGATAATCGCCTTGCTGCAGCTAAGGCAAAAGAAAACGCTGCAAGATTGGGAGTATCTCTGTCTCGTCGAGATTCCGAGGAACAATGGAATATTTTAAATGTTAAAAGAGAGAGTGCGTTGAATACTATAGCCCGACTATTAAACAAGGCAGACGTTCTTGCCCAATCTTTAAAAGCCAACCGTAATAATTATGAAAGTGGACTAGGAGATATCGCATCATTTCATACTATAGAAATGAAGCAACTTCAGATTAAAGACCAGATTATTCAGTATAGATTGAAAGCAGACAAAACTATTATATCTTTGCATATGCTAGTCAGGAGGCGAGTATGACTTCTATACGTAGTCATACACTAATTATCTTTGTGTTTTTGATAACTCTGGGTTCAGTAATTAGGTCGACGGATTCGTTATTGAATGTCAATTTGGAAAAACAAGTTTCTCCGTTAGGGTTCCTTTTTTCGCAGGCCATGGCAACAGAACGGGAGATTGAAGAAAAACAATACACTTGCCCAATGCATCCCCACTATATCTCTAGTGAACTTGGAACGTGTCCAATCTGTGGTATGGACCTTGTCGAAATTAAAAATGCCGATGCAAAACTCGAGATGGAAATAGGCGAAAATAAAAGAACAGCAATCACTATCCCGGCAGAAATGGTTCAGTCAATGGGTGTCCGAACAGGCATTGCAGAACGTACACGATTATCTCGTTCCGTAAGAGCTTTTGGATCGATTGTAGAAAACACAAGATTGAAGGCCTCTATTTCTTCACGTGTTAAGGGATGGATAATCGATCTGAAGAAAAATTCGGTCGGAGATCGCGTTAGCGTAGGCGATTTGTTTTACACTCTCTACAGCCCCGATCTAATTTCAGCTCAACAGGATTTCCTCAACGCGTTGAGAAGTGGGGCGTCTTCTCGCAAAATAGCGGCTAGGCGACGTTTAGAACTTTTGGGCGTTTCGAAAAATGTCATTAGAAAGATTATGCAACAAGACAAAGTTATCGAAAATATTCCCTTCTTCGCGACGGCATCGGGGACAATTGTAGATCTAGGAATTTCAAAAGGCACCTATGTGACACCAATGACCCCAATAGCATCACTTCAGTCGTTTGAAACAGTGTGGGTCGAAACGTCTGTGGCCGAGAAGGACATCGGTAAATTTAAAAAAGGGAATTATGCCACTATTTCTGCGCCGGCTCTTAATGAATGGGTGGGTCAGGGGATAATAACCTACATATACCCTACAGTGGACAAAAATACCCGGACAGGTCGTATTAGAATAGAATTAGGAAATGAAAAGAATCTCCTGAAGCCAGGCGCCTTCGTCAACGTTGTCTTTGATGTTGAACAATCGAGTGTTCTCGCAGTTCCATCCGAAGCAATACTAAGATCGTCAAAAGGAGCGCATGTCGTTGCTGTATTGGGTCAAGGTCGGTTTGCGCCGCTAAGTGTCAAGACAGGATTTAGTTCTGAAGGTTATACGCAAATCAAATCTGGTCTTGTAGAGGGTCAGGAAGTGGTTGTGTCAGGGCAATTCCTGATCGACTCGGAGAGTGCGTTGCAGGAGAGCTTCGCCAAGTTAAAGAAATCGCGCTTGCCTCTCTCTCAGCTGGATATACCGGAAGGAGATCTTCTCATGATTGATCATTTCATTGAGGCTGGTCTGTATATTCACGAAGCACTTATTGATGGATATGACGTTACGCCGGCCAATCTTCAAGCTGGTATTGATTCAGCAATATACATAGCAAAAAAGTACGACGGAACAAAACTTAAGGATCTGGCAGAGAAGGTTAAAGTAAATATAGAAACACTTCGGATAAGTCGGAATGAAACAGAACTTTTCAAATCGCTTAATGATTTGATCAGCACCCTTGAGCGTTGGATCATCTTTGAACGTGCTGCTCGTTATCAGGAGAGAGACTTATCTTTGTTCAAGGATCAGAATTCAGGATTCATTTGGGTGCAGATCGGTAAAGAGGCCTCAAATCCCTATGGAATCGGAGAAATCAAGAGCATTTCTTATAAACAATCATCGGTGTTCAAACGTATGAACATTGACCAAAAAGCAAGGGAGGTTGTTCCACATGTCAGCAACTGACCTTAAGGACCCGACGAAATCGTCTGTTGCCAGACTAATTGGTTGGTCTGCCAATAATCAACTTCTCGTCCTTGTTGGTTCTCTTATATTGATAGTGGCTGGTTGGTTGTCTATTCAAACAACACCTTTGGATGCAATTCCAGATATGTCGGATACACAGGTAATTGTTCGTACCGACTATGCCGGTCAGGCCCCACAAATAGTGGAAGATTTGGTTACCTATCCCCTTTCCTCGCAGATGTTAGGAATTCCAAAAGCCAAAACAGTGCGTGGCTATTCTATGTTCGGAACGAGTTTCGTATACATCATTTTTGAAGATGGCACGGATCAATATTGGGCTCGCTCACGTGTCATGGAAGCTTTATCTAAATCGTCAAGTAGTCTACCCCGACATGCAAGTCCTAAGATTGGTCCGGATGCCACGGGGGTGGGGTGGATCTACCAATATGCGTTGCTCGATAAGTCTGGAGAACTTGACCTCGCCCAGTTACGTTCCTTACAGGATTGGTTTGTCAAGTTTGAACTCGGAACCGTTGAGGGTGTCTCGGAGGTGGCAAGTGTTGGTGGTTTTGTAAAAGAGTATCAGGTCTTGCTTGATCCAAACCGGTTAAGGGCGTTTGATATTCATATTTCCCATCTGAAAAGGATCATTGAGGCTGCCTCTAGAGAGGCTGGCGGTCGCGTTCTTGAACAGGCGGAGATGGAGTTTGTCGTCCGTTCAAAAGGCTATGTTTCTAAACTGAAGGACTTACAGGAAACTGTCGTTAAAGCAAGAGATGGAACGCCAGTTTTCCTTAAAGATATTGCACGAGTTATTGAAGGGCCAGAACTTCGTCGAGGCGTGACAGACCTGAACGGAGAAGGGGAAGTAGTTAGCGGGATCGTCATAATGCGATCTGGTGAGAATGCACTTAATGTTATCAAACGAGTCAAAGAGAAAATCAAGGAAATTAAGCTTGGCCTTCCCAAAACAGTGGAGGTTGTGCCGGTCTATGATAGAGCACCATTGATTGAATCCTCTATTGAATACCTGACAGAAAAACTTTTTGAAGAGGGGATAATGGTGGCACTTGTGTGCCTAATCTTCTTACTGCATGTCCGTAGCGCTTTAGTTGCGATTATAACACTTCCCCTTGGAATTTTTGGTGCCTTTATTATTATGGCTAACCAGGGAATTACAGCGAATATCATGTCGTTGGGTGGAATTGCGATTGCGGTCGGAGCGATGGTGGATGCATCTATTGTCATGGTTGAGAATGCGCATCGCAAATTATCTCAATTGCCGAAGGATGCAACTTTCCAACATCGGCAAGAAGAATTAATAAAATCAGCGAAAGAAGTAGGTCCCGGGCTTTTCTTCAGTCTTCTCATTATTACAGTTTCTTTTCTGCCTGTCTTCGCTTTGAC
>CALIMD010000158.1 GCA_938028645.1 uncultured Alphaproteobacteria bacterium | reverse complement strand
TAATACTATCGTGGGATTTTCGATGTTAGGTGGGAACGGCGCCTATATCGGCAAAGTAAAGAATGATGCTGCTGGCAACGCATTCAAAAAAGATTTGACGGACCTTGGCGTGTCTTATACCACAACGTCAAATTCTTCGGGTCCTGCTACCGCTCAATGTCTTGTTTTCGTCACCGAGGATGCGCAGCGCTCTATGGCAACGTATCTGGGTGCCTGTGTTTCTTTGGAGCCAAGGGATATTGAGGCTAAGATGATTGAAGCTTCAAAAGTGATATATCTGGAAGGCTATTTATGGGATCAGCCAAAAGCAAAAGAGGCCATTAAAAAAGCGATTAAACTCGCTCATTCAACAAACTGCAAGGTTGCTTTATCGTTGTCTGATGCTTTTTGTGTAAATAGATATCGGACCGAATTTTTAGATTTAGTATCCAACGAGGTTGACATACTATTTGCTAACGAAAGTGAAATTATTTCCCTATACCAGGTGGATAACATCAACGGAGCGCTTGATGCTCTTCCTCATAACGGTTCAACTGCCGCAATCACGCTCGGTGAAAAGGGCTCTATAATAAAACGATCTGAAGAGCGATGGATTATACCCGCACAAAAAGCGCCTAAAATCGTAGATACTACTGGTGCAGGGGACTTATATGCAGCAGGTTTCTTATATGCTTTTATAAATAATTATACGATGGATAACTGTGGTAAACTTGGTGGTCTAGCCGCGTCAGAAATTATTCAGCAGTATGGGGCCCGAACTGAAACAGATTTTAAGTCTCTTTTGGCGTCTATTGAATAACGTGGTTAAGCCATGTAAAAATTTTCATGAGTTTTCATTGAATATTTTAAGGCCATATTTCCAAAAACGACTTCTATTTGTTTTGATCCTAGGCTTTGTAAGTGGACTGCCGCTACTATTGTCGTTCGGCACCTTGAGTGCCTGGCTCCGTGAAGTAGAAATAGATCGTTCGACGATTGGTTTATTCTCCTTAGTCGGTTTACCGTATGCCTTAAAGCCGCTATGGGCTCCCCTAATGGATGGAGCTCGGATACCATTTTTAACCAATGTTCTCGGACGCAGGAGAAGTTGGTTAATAACCTCCCAATTGATGTTGGTAGTTGCTATCTCTGGCTTAGCTTTATCTGATCCCAGAAATGCTACATTTTCTATGGCAATATTCGCCGTTCTAGTGGCCTTCTTTTCGGCTAGTCAGGATATAGTTATTGACGCCTATCGTATTGAAATTCTTGACGATGATGAGCAAGGACTTGGTGCCGCTATGGTCACTTATGGATACCGCATTGGGATGTTAGTAGCCGGCGCAGGTGTCTTTTTGCTTGCTGACTTTTGGACATGGACACATGCTTATCTCATAATGGCTTCACTGGTATTGTTGAGCGCGGTCCTTGTGAGCTTTGCTAAGGAACCCTCGACTCCAAGCGGCGAATATTTTTCCGAAAGTACTAAAAAATTAGGCAAAATAGCTAGCTTATCACAATGGGCAGGAAAGTTCATTCTTGCACCATTCTCAGAATTTGCAACAAGGCCCGGATGGTTATTAACACTTCTTTTTATAGTAACCTTTAAATTAGGAGATGCTTTTTTAAGTACTATGACAAATCCGTTTTACATAGATCTCGGTTTCACAAAAACAGAGATAGCAGAGGTAACTAAATTATTTGGTCTGTGTGCACTGGGAGTTGGTCTATTCATAGGCGGGGTGCTCATAAAAAAGATAGGTTTACTTCCTTCTCTCGTGGTAACGGGTGTGTTGCAAGCAATATCTAATCTGGTATTCGCATATCAAGCCATTGCAGGGCACGATATTAGCGTGTTGACGTTGACGATAGCCGCAGAAAATGTGACGGGTGGAATGGGGACCGCCGCTTTTGTCGCTTATCTGTCCATCTTGACTAATACAGAATTCACAGCAACCCAATATGCGCTTTTATCCGCCTTGATGTCCCTAGGCAGAAGCGTTTTGTCTTCACCCTCTGGCTATCTGGTCGACGCTGTAGGGTGGTTCGATTTTTTTGTATACTCATCGATAATTGCTCTTCCGGGCCTCTTACTATTGCTGGTTTTAATAAAAGGTTACCCAAATCATGTGGGGACCAAAGACCCATAATTTTCTATGTACTTCCTATAGCATAAATCTCCTTTTGGCGTAAAACTTGCTTGGCTAATATTCAGAATTGTTATTTTGAATGAAAAGGTCTTGATAAATGAAATACCAGTCGCTTCTTGGAACGTTAACAGCAGCGGAAATTCTCGACATGGCGAGCAATAAGTCTAATCATCGACATATATACAATAAAGTAATCACAAAACCTTTAACCCAAATTACTGTTAAAGAATCAGATAAGTTGTTTGATGAAAAAATAATGTCGCGCATGGCGCGATGACTCAGACTTAATGGCTATCTTTCTTATTAATCAATTTCTTGGAGAAAATTCGCTAATAGATTCGCACATACAGCGGGGTGGGATGATATCAAAAAATGATTAGCTCCAGTAACCACGGAGATTTGACTGTCTGGAATAGATTTTGATAGAACATCAGTGATTTCAATCATCTCGTCATTTGCGAGTTCTCCTCTTACGATCAAACATGGTATTTTCCAGTTCCTAAAATCGTCACTCGAAGTTTTAAAACTTAACGCAGTTCTCCAGTCCAAAACGTTAGCGAACCCGGTTGATCGACAATATTCTTGAACGACCTTGGGCATCGATGAAAAAGAGCCTTGGCCACCCCAAAAATCTATAATTGTTTTAACGGCATCCTTTTCTCTCAGGAAGTATTGTCGCTCGAAGTTCTCACTGATTTTACGTGTTTTTCTGAATTGGAGTACGTTTTTTTCTTCCAGTAATGTTATGGGATTTGCCTCGAAGGTGGTTAAGCTTTTGACTTTTAGTTTTCCCATTAGAATTGCAGCAAAACAAACAAGTCCTCCAAATGAATGTCCTACTAAATGGACTGGTTTTTGGATTGAGGTAGTTATTTGGCTCAATATCTCAATCTCATGATTTATAGAGTTATCATAAAGCGTCCGGGTCTCGGTAGTTTCACCATAGCCACAAAGGCTCGTACTTAAAAATCTATACCGCTGTGGTAGATGTTTTTGAATACTCTGCCATGCGGCTGGAGTGCTGAAAGATCCCGGCACAAATAAAATGTCGGGGCCGGTTCCTGACGTCACTAAATCGATATGTCTATTGTCAACTTTAATCATTCATGGATATCGTAAATAAATCTAATCATCAGGGCATGGTGTCCAGAGCTTTTTGGAAAAAATCAACTTCTCCAAAATTACCTGATTTAAGTGCTAATGCAATCTTTGGATCTTCGACGGTTATTGTCCCAGGAACGCCGGGATCGATTTGTTCTCCAATTTGCAAGCTCGATATGCCTAGTGCTCCTACTACTGCTCCCGCTGTTTCACCCCCAGCGACAACTAGACGTCTAACACCACTATCAACAAGAGCTTTAGCGATTGATCCCATAGCATTTTCTATTAAAGATCCAGCTTTTTCCGAACCAATTTTTTCTTGTATCGACTTGACTTCGTTAGAAGCTGCACTGGCGTAAATCAACACCGGACCCTGCCCCATCCTGAGGTTGGCCCATTCGATTGCTTCCTCGATGATGGCGGGTCGCAAGTCCAATTCCACTGGGTCTAATTTAAAACTTGGGTTGTTTTTTGAAAATTTTGCTACTTGGCGTAATGTTGCATCCGAACAGCTACCCGCGAGGACAAGGGACAGTCCTGTCACAGGTTTAAGTTTACTTGCCTCTTTAGAAAGGCGGACTAGGTTTGCGTTTTGATAATTTTTTGGAAGCCCTATAGCGATACCAGAACCCCCGGTGATTAGTTTAAAATCTGCTAGAGCTGCTCCTAAGGTATATAAATGGTCGTCAGTGATCGAATCTGTGATTGCGATAGAAACTCCTGCCTTTTTTAATCTGTCAAAAGAATTTCTGAGTGTTTTAAGACCTGCCTCAATCTTATCATACTGAACTAATCCTACGTTAAGTGTTGTCTGCTTGTTTAAGACAGATACCAGATTACTTTCGGTCATCGGGGTCAGCGGATGACTATTCATATGAGTATCTGAAAGCAAAGCATCACCAACAAATAAATGACCTTTGAATATTGTCCTTCCAGTCTCGGGGAAAGCTGGGCACGCTATGGTGAAATCCACATCAAGGGCTCTCATTAACGCTTCTGTCACAGGGCCTATGTTCCCCTTGTCTGTAGAGTCGAATGTTGAGCAATATTTAAAAAAGAACTGCTGAGCCCCAGATTTCTGAAGCCACTCCAGAGATTGCAAGGATTGAGCAATCGCTATCTCTGGTTCTATCGTTCGCGATTTGAGGGCGATTACGATGGCGTCAACGTCAGGTATGTGAAAATCACCTTTAGGAACACCCAGTAATTGAATAGTTCTCAAACCTCCTCGAACAAGCATATTTGCAAGATCAGTAGCACCTGTAAAATCATCTGCTATGCAACCAAGAACTGGGGCCATATTTTCCTCCCAAATATACTTAAATTTTTACCTAGTATCAGGCCCTTTATATTTATACTATTAGCATACACAAAATTGTCACACGATTTAACTAATAGAATTGGGCTGATAATAACCATGCCAAAATTTGCCGCGAACATTTCAATGATGTTCAATGAATTTGATTTTTTGGATAGATTTGCGGCAGCAGCGGCTGCGGGATTTGAAGGTGTCGAGTTTCTTTTCCCATATGAATATAGTTCAGAAGAAATAAAAAAGCGTTTGGATGAAAACAACTTAACTCAAGCACTTTTCAATACATATGCGGGAAATTGGGAAGACAACGAACGCGGGTTAGGATCTATTCCCGGTCGCGAACAAGCGTTTGAACAGGCAATAGAACGGGCAATAGAGTATGCCAACGTACTTGGAAACACGTGTATACACGCAATGAGCGGCTTAGTAACAAACGAGCCAATAGATAAACATCACAAAACCCTAGTTTCTAACCTTAAGCGGGCAGCACCAGTGGCAGCGCGTTATGGAAAAATGTTAATTATAGAACCAATTAATACGCGGGATATTCCAGGCTATTTTTTGAATTATCAAGCGCAAGCCCGAGATATAATAGACGCTGTTGGCGCCGATAACGTAAGGTTGCAATTCGATTTATATCATTGTCAGATCATGGAGGGCGATTTAGCCGCTCACATGCGGGAGTATATCGATATAACGGCGCATATGCAGATTGCAGGAACTCCAGGACGGCATGAACCAAATATCGGTGAAGTGAATTATCCTTATTTATTTGGGTTGATGGACGAACTTGGTTACGACGGATGGGTTGGCTGTGAATATCGACCCAAAGGGGACACAAATTCTGGCCTTGGCTGGATGAAACAGCTCTGATATCGAGCAGGAGAAACTGATGAATATTACCATAACGGGGGGCTCGGGCTTTTTGGGTCAAAAATTGGCTCATAGACTTTTAGATGCCAATGCTTTGTTAGATTCCAAGGGAAATTTTTCAAAGGTTGAACATATTACATTATTAGATGTTGTTAATCCTTCAAAAGAGCTCGCTGACAATCCTCGAGTGACTATATTAACAGGCGATATAACCGAAACTTCCTTGTTAGAGAAGGCCATACCAGTTTCGACCGATAGCATCTTCCATTTAGCAGCTGTAGTCAGCGCAGGCGCTGAGGAAGATTTTGATTTGGGGATGTCGGTCAATTTGGACGCAACGCGCAGTATTCTTGATATTTGTCGGCGACATGGAACACAACCAAGAGTAATCTTTGCGAGCTCCTGTGCGGCTTTTGGCGGCGATATGCCTTCTGTAATCGAAGATATGACTGCTAGAACTCCACAGACATCTTATGGAACACAAAAGGTTGTAGGGGAATTATTAGTAACTGATTATAGCCGAAAGGGATTTGTTGATGGCCGAGCACTACGGTTTCCAACCGTGGTAGTGCGCCCAGGAAAACCAAATAAAGCAGCTTCAACATTTGCCAGTTCTATAATAAGAGAACCGCTACAAGGTCAGTCAGCTATTTGTCCTGTAAGCCCAGAATCTAAGATGTTTCTGGCATCGCCACGTTCAATAATCGAGAATATTGTTAGGGCTCATAACATATCATCAGAAGATTGGGGGCCGTCACGGGAAGTTACACTACCCGGGTTTAGTATGAGTATTAGTGGCATGGCAGACGCACTGCGCAATGTAGCTGGAAATAGTGTAGCCGATAGGATTGATTGGAAGCCTGATCCATTTATTCAAAAAATCGTAGATGGTTGGCCGCCGGCATTTAATACAGAGAAGGCATCGGCGTTGGGATTTGTAAAAGACTCGTCTATGGAAGATGTCATAAACGCGTTTATCGAGGATGAATTGGATGGGGCAAAAGCGGCAACCTAGAATTGGCCCAGATCTGTTGTGACTGGTGCATGATCGGATGGTTTCTCCCATCCTCTTGCGTCTCTCAGTACTCCAGAGTCTACAATTTTTTGCTTCAGTAATGGCGTTACCCATATATGGTCCAATCTTCTGCCTTTATTAGCAGTACGCCATTCTCGGGATCTGTAACTCCACCATGTAAATAACTTTTTGGGTGCTGGGGTTAGATAACGGGCAGTATCTATCCAGTCGGACGCACTCATAAGTCTATTTAAATGATCAACTTCTATTGGCGTGTGGGATACTACTTTAAGAAGCTGTTTATGAGACCATACGTCACACTCTAAAGGCGCTATATTAAGGTCTCCTACTAGTATCATTGGATCGGTTGGTTTCCTGTTTGTAGAAAACCAGTCAGTCATTTCGGTGATAAATTTCAGTTTGTGATCGAACTTTTCATTTTTTTCGATATTGGGTTCGTCGCCCCCTGCCGGGATATAGAAATTATGAAGTTCAATCCCGTCCTCGAATACAGCTGATATGTGACGGCAATCCTCTCTGCCAACCCAGTTTAAAATATTGGTCTTCTCAAATGGTATCCTTGAGATTAGAGCAACGCCGTTATACCCTTTCATTCCGTTTACACAAATATGGGGATAACCAACCTCTTGGAAAACTTCATAAGGAAACAATTCATTTGGGCATTTTGTTTCTTGGAGGCAAAGAACGTCTGGTTTTAAAATTTTTAATACCTGAGTCGCCAATGGTGCGCGTAATCTCACTGAATTGATGTTCCAAGTAGTGATTCTCATAATGTCACGCTCACTTATAGTTGATCTCTAGGTCGCTTAATCCTGTGATTGTGCCATAGAGATAGTCGCCTGCTTTTACAGCACCTACACCGTCTGGAGTCCCAGAGTAAATGAGGTCGCCGGGTTTTAACTCAACCAGTTTTGATAAAAAACATATCGTCTCTGGGACAGACCAGATTAAATGGTCAATACTTGATTGTTGTTTGATTTGATCATTCACCTTTAGCTCGATTGTTGCGCTTTCAATATTTTCAACATCCTCTTTTTTTGTGATTGGTGCACAGGGCGCAGAGTTATCAAAACCTTTAGCCATATCCCACGGCCTTCCTAGTTTTTTAGCTTCACTTTGTAGATCACGTCTCGTCATATCCAGACCTACAGCATAACCATATATACAGTTGGTTGCTTGATCTTCTCTGATGTTGGATCCACCGGTTTTTAATGCAACAACCAATTCTATTTCGTGGTGAAGGTCATTTGTCATAGAAGGATATGGAATTGTGGATCCTGAGTTTACAATAGTATCAAACGGCTTCATGAAAAAAAATGGCAAGTCCCGATCTGGATCGTGTCCCATTTCTCGCGCATGAGCTGCATAATTACGCCCAACACAAAATATACGACGAACATAAAAAGGATTGTCTCCGGTCACGGGTATGGATGTTGGGAGCCATTTTTCACCTATTTTTTCCATTTTATTTCCTGCTTCATTACATTGCCGTTCGGACAATTTTTTCAATTTAAGTCCATTAGACTTTTCGCAAATATTTCGGGACTAAACGCGCGCAAATCTTGAGCCGCCTCTCCAACGCCAATAGCGTGTATAGGTAATTCAAACTTTTTGGCCAAGGATACTATTACACCCCCTCTAGCGGAGCCATCAAGTTTTGTAACAACAAGCCCCGTGACATTAATCATTTCGAGAAAAGTAGAGACTTGGTTATGAGCATTTTGTCCAACCGTGCCGTCCAATATCAATAAACAATCATGAGGAGCGTCCGGGGTTTGTTTTTTTATAACCCGCACAATTTTCGCTAGTTCTTCCATCAATTCGGACCTATTTTGCAGTCGACCTGCAGTATCAATAAGAAGAATATCAATCTGATCTTCTATACATTTTCCAACTGCGTCGAACGCTAAAGCCGCTGGGTCGCTTCCTTGGGGATGCGTGATAACGGGTATATTGGCTCGTTGCCCCCAAACTTGTAGTTGTTCTATTGCGGCGGCTCTAAATGTATCACCTGCGGCCAGGCATACTTTTTTCCCCTCATCGGTCCATTGCTGCGCTAATTTACCGATTGTAGTTGTTTTGCCGCTTCCGTTTACCCCACAAACTAGAACTATGTGAGGCTTTAGAGACGGATCTATTTTTATAGGCTTGGCGAAAGGCTTTAAAATGTTAGCGATGTCGCTTGCAAATGAAACACGAATATCTTCTTCGCTTATACTGCGATCGAATTTTTTTGCCGCTAGATTTCGAGTCATCTCACTCGCTGCGGCGACCCCCAAGTCAGATGTTATTAATAAATCCTCAAGCTCCTCAAGCGTCGCATCATCGAGTTTTTTTTCGGTAAATAGCGATGATACTCCACTCACTACCTTGTCCGATGATTTGGATAACCCACTTTTTAATCTTTTAAACCAACCATTTGTGTTGCTATCTGGTTCCAACTTTAAGATCGCCTTTCGTAACTACCGTGCAGCTCTGTCGCTGTTGCTGATGTCACTATTGCCTCAATAATTTCCCCTGGACCTTTGGAGTTTTTGATATTCATGGGAATAAAATGCTCTGTCCTGCCAACCGAGTCTTTTTCGACTAACACTCGTTCTCTCCGACCAATACAACTTTTTAAATGTTTATGAAGCATATTTTGCCCAGCTTTCCTTAGAATAGCTGCTCGCGCCTTTCGTACGACGTGGGGGACTTGGGGCATCTTTGCCGCAGGAGTACCCTCTCTTTCAGAATAAGGAAATACGTGAAGATGAACCAGCTCAATTTCACTTATTAAATCGAGTGATTGTTTAAACATTGTTTCTGTCTCTGTTGGAAAGCCGGCAATTAAATCGGCACCTAGAACAATATCAGGCCGCATGCCTCTAAGTTGTTTAGTTATTTCGATAACATCGTTACGCAGATGTCGGCGCTTCATCCTCTTCAGTATCATGTCGTTGCCTGCTTGTATGCTCAAATGTAAATGAGGCATTAAACGTGGTTCACCTCCTATTAATTTAAGTAAATCCGCGTCTATTTCGACGGGGTCCAAGGAGGATAATCGGAGCCGCTTCATGTCTGGGACATGTTTTAGTAAGCGGCCTACCATATTGCCCAGAGAAGGTTGCCCTGGCAGATCCGAACCATAAGACGTGAGGTCTACACCAGTTAAAACAATTTCTTTATAACCGTTATCTATCAGCGTTTGTGTTTGTTCAACCAGCCTGCCAACTGGTATCGACCGGCTATTTCCTCTAGCAAATGGTATGATGCAAAAAGTACAACGGTGGTCGCAGCCTTGTTGGACCTGAACAAACGCTCGTACTCTATTCTCAAACCCAGCGACAAGTTGTGGGGCTACCTCACTCACATTCATTATATCGTTTACAAAGGTTTTTGGACCGCCATCCTCATTCCAAACATGCGGCAAAAGTTTTTCTTCATTTCCTAAAATTCGATCTACTTCGGGCATGCTCGCGAATGTTTTTGGATTAAGCTGAGCTGAACAACCGGTTACTATAATTTCTGCATCAGGGTTAACTCGTCGAGCTTTCCGAATAGCCTGTCGAGCTTGTCTCTCAGCCTCAGCTGTGACAGCACATGTATTAAAAACGATGCGCTGTCTCTCAGACGTTGTAAGGAGATTGGATTTTATAATTTCCGACTCAAACGCATTAAGCCGGCATCCAAATGTTTCCACTATATCTTTATTTGTCATATTCATCTTCATAACGACAAGACATGGCTCCTAACAGCATGAAAAGCAACTTTTTTGAAGTGGGTCATAAATTCAAACAGAGATTTCCCCTCGAAAACTGACTGTCGTTGGGCCAGTCATTAGTATAGATCCATCATCAACCCATTCAATACCCAAGCTTCCTCCATCGAGAATCACTTCAGCCTTTCGCTCGGTTAGGCCGTTGCGGGCCGAGGCTACTAAAACCGCACAAGCGCCTGAACCACAAGCTTCAGTGATCCCTGCGCCCCGCTCCCATACGCGCATTCGTATTTGATTATTTGATTTTACCGTTGCGAATTCGATATTTGCTCCTTTTGGGAACATTTTATTCTTTTCCAGGATTGGTCCAATCGTGCGTAAATCTATAGCGTCAGCGTCATCGCAAAAAAATACAGCATGTGGGTTTCCGATATTGACACAACAACATTCAGTAAAAGGGGCGTCTTCTAATTGAACGCGCGATGTGTCCGCAGATTTGATTAGAGGGATATCGTCCCAGTTGGTTTTTACTATGCCCATATTGACTGAAACATTTTTATCACTGTTTCTGCGGCAGTAAAGTTTGCCGGCGACTGTCTCTATTGTGATGTTTGGAAGATTGCTTTCACGCATTAATAAGTCCGCTACACATCGCGTCCCATTCCCGCAGGCCTCGGCTTCACTTCCATCTGGATTGTTTATCTTCAAAAAGACGTCGCCATCGCCTCTTGCAGGAAAAATTGTCAAAAGTTGATCAAAGCCAATTCCGCGTCGCCGATTCCCAAGACGAGTGATTTGAGACGAGTTTAATACGTTATCAGATAGGCGGTGATCTATAATCACGAAATCGTTTCCAAGGCCATGCATTTTTATAAATGGTATAGTCATAAGAATGATATACTGCTTTTTTTGCTTGCGGCCAATGCACTTGTCGATTTAGGTGGTCAGTTCATATAGTCAGGCCAAAAAAGTCCAATTAGGAGATGAAGAGTGGTAATTGTTGAACATAAACCATTAGAAAAACTAGTTACAAAAATGATTCAGGCTTCTGGAAGTGAATTTGAGGAGGCTGAAGCTGTTGCGCTTAATCTTGTAGAGGCTAATTTAATGGGACACGATAGCCACGGCGTCGGTCTTGCCCCGCGTTACATGCAGCATGCTTTGACGGGAACAATGACACCCGGTGCTGATATTTCTCTAATTACGGATAATGGCGTATATCTGCTTCTCGATGGTAATATGGGGTATGGGCAGACGATAGGCCGCGAGGCAATGAACCTTGGGATCGACAAAGTCAAACGAAATGGGGCGGCATTCGTCGGATTACGAAATGTTCATCACCTTGGCCGAATTGGCGCCTGGGGAGAATTATGTGCCAAGGCAGGATTTATTTCGATCCATTACGTGAATGCAACTGGCCACAAGCCCTACGTCGCACCATATGGGGGCTATGAGGCCCGATATTCCACTAATCCATATTGTACGGCTATTCCTGCTACAGAAAAGACACCGATGATGGTTTTGGATATGGCAACAAGCAGGGTAGCACAAGGCAAGGTTCGGGTCGCTCACTATTCGGAAAAGCAACTACCTATGCCTGACGCCCTTGTTGGCCCAAATGGAAAATTAACGAGCGATCCTGGAGTGGTTTTTAGGGACCCCATGGGCGCTTTGTTATCTTTTGGTGAGCATAAAGGATATGGCTTGGCTTTGCTCTGTGATCTATTAGCGGGTGGCTTACCGGGAGGCGGAACAGCAAGACCGGAGCTAAACACAGGAGAAACAATCAGAAACAATATGTTAACTATTATAATAGATCCGAGCCAATTCCAATCCGGTGTTTCCTTTGCCGCCGAATTTGATAGTTTGGTTGATTATGTGAAATCCGGACAGCCAGCAGAGGGGCACGATAAAATCCGCGTTGCTGGTGAGCCAGAACAAGAATCTATGCAAAAACGAAAATTAGATGGCATTCCTATCGATGATAATACTTGGGCCGAAATGATCAAACTGGGATGTGAAAATGGAATGAGTAAGTCTGACTTTGATAAAATAATATAAAGTTTAATGACTTTTGATAAAATAAAAGAAGAAATAAGGGATAACAATAAATAATAACGCAAATCTTGACTAATAAGACAAATAACCGTAGTTTGCGGTTCTTCTCGACAGCTAGAGCCGTTGAGACCTTTACGGGTTCCGTCCGTCCTCGA
>CALIMD010000157.1 GCA_938028645.1 uncultured Alphaproteobacteria bacterium | reverse complement strand
TATCGATTCCGATTCTATGATTATAAATTTTTGGTTTTTTTGAAAAGCGTTCAATCGAATGGCCGTGGATAATTATCTCATTGAAAGGCCATGTGGTGACATCAAGAAACTCATCTCTGATCCAGGTTTTTGCTTCCAATGTTTGGTTAGAGAGTGAATATCTTGGGTCAACACCAGCATGCACAAAAAACAACTGCTCAATTTGAAAACTTTCAGACATATTTGTGAGCATTTTCCGGACGGTAGAAGGAAGGGCCTTTCCAATTTTTCTCTTCAAAG
The DNA here is from genome assembly GCA_938028645.1 of uncultured Alphaproteobacteria bacterium. GTDB lineage: Bacteria > Pseudomonadota > Alphaproteobacteria > Thalassobaculales > Thalassobaculaceae > UBA7326. The sequence continues at coordinate 32,906 of CALIMD010000157.1, read as the reverse complement.
TTTCAATAGAAAGGTCAATATTCACACCAAGGCTTAATAACGTTGCCTTCCCTCCATTGCGTTTCCATGCTTGATAGTCACTTTCAGTTAATTGACCATTCACCGCGCGGCATAACCACACGTCATGGTTTCCCTTTAAAACGATGTCTTCAACATTCATTTTTGCTGTAAAGGATGTAACTCCTTGTGCTGCAAGCTTTAAACATTCCTTCGAGTTTGGTCCCCTATCAATAAGATCGCCAATCAAAATACAAATAGTCTTTTCTGGGTTCAGAGTTTCAATATCGTCTGCGATCGATTTGTACATCAACTCGAGGTGTTTCGAACAACCGTGCACATCGCCAATTGCAACAACCATGGTTCCATCATCGATGGGCCGAGGATTATCCTGCCATTCTGTGCGGACAACCAGCATTGATAAAATCTCCATTCAATAAAGATTATCTACTGTCACCTTATCAATTCCTTCAGGGATCATTCATCATGGAGTAGATTTTAGACGCTTAAATATACTGCTACTATTCTTGAATAGGTCGGATGGGACTGGAGACTCCTATGAAACTAACAGCAGAGCAATATGATACATATATTCGAGATGGGTTTCTCGTGTTTCCTGAATTATTCGATGAAGCTGAGGTCAACATATTACGGAATGAAGCAGATAGGTTAAGACAAATCGATGCCGAGGGTATTTTTCGTGAAGGCAATGACGGAATGGCTAAAACAATGTTCCGTATGCATGAACCTGATGGACCAACTTTTAGTCCTGCTTATAGGGCGCTATCTCGGACGCCGAGATCTCTAGGTATTGCGCAGCAATTATTACAAGATGAAAATCTATATATGCATCATTGCAAGCTTAATATGAAACCAGCTATTGAAGGTACAGTGTGGCATTGGCACCAAGATTTTGGTTCATGGCAGCGGGATGGAATAAAGAAACCTGAAATGATAACCGTTATGGTTATGCTTGACGAGGCAACCGAGCTAGGAGGTTGCCTTTATATGTTACCGGGAAGTCATTTAAAGGGTCGCTTTGATCCCTATTTCGAGGACTCCACTGTTTATAAATTTTATGCAACACCATCGATGATGGTAAGAGAACAAATGAAGTATCTTTCTGATCCAGTGGCAATAACTGGAAAGCCGGGCACAGTTGCAATATTCGATTGTAACACTCTCCATGCGTCTGGGCACAATCTTTCAGCGAAAGATAGATGGCAAATTTACCTTTGTTATAATCGTTGCACCAATCACCCGATTGACATTGATGATCCGAGGCCAGATTACGTGAGGTCGACAAACTGGGAGCCGATGACTTTTTTGAATGATGATTCAATTGTCACCAAAGGCCTTTCTTAATCAAGTAATGACTTAAGACAGGTAACCTTGGTAACACCAGGTATCTCAAGTAGATAATAAAAAGGCAGTATTGCCCGAAATAATTTAAAGAAAAGCCTATTTACAAGTATAGCGTGGTCATGTGATGTTCCGTGATCAAATAAAAATCTGGCGAGTCCGTGTAACTGGTTACAGATCGCAGATTACAATGCATCAATTGAAATAATTATCGCAACTTTTGTCAGAAAATGGTGACGAATTGAGTAGAAAAACAACTCGAGGGCTAACACTAATCCTTGGGGGGATAGCAGCTTTAGGTGCAGCTGGAATAGATATGTATTTACCTAGTCTTCCAACAATAGAAATGGAATTGGCTGGGGAGCCTGGGGCTAGTCAATTAACCCTTAGTGCATTTTTTGTTGGTTTAGCTGTTGGGCAACTGATTTATGGACCCGCTTCAGATGCTTTAGGTAGAAGGAAAGTACTTATATGGGGCATCATACTTTATTGTTTTGGCGGCCTTGCGTGCCTTTTTGTTGAGACAATAGAACAGCTGATTTTTGCGAGACTGATACAGGCCTTGGGCGCCGCCGTAGGCGGCGTAATTGCAAGAGCAATTGTAAGAGATCTTTTCAGTCTCGATAAGGCGGCCCAAGCACAATCTTTTATCAATTTAGCCTTCTCAATAACCCCTTTATTAGCGCCTACCGTTGGTGGTTATCTTCTAATATTGTTTGGCTGGCGCTCTATTTTTTTGGCATTATTGTGTTTTGGTTTGGTTTGCTTAATAGCACTCTTTTTGCGTGTTCCTGAAACGTTGCCTGTTGAGCGAAGAAAGACCTTTTCGCTAATGTTTTTAATCAATAGCTATCGAAGAATACTTAGTAATCGGCAATCAATTGGCTGTATTTTAACAGGAGTATTTGCCTTCGCTTGCATGTTCACATATTTTGCAGCTTCGCCATATATTTATATAAAAATTTTTGGAGTTCCAGAGGAGCATTATGGACTGCTTTTTGGACTGAATGTAATAGGTATCATTATTGGCAATATTATAAATACGCGCTTGGTTCTTCGCAAAGGCGCCCTCGTAATGTTGCGGGTTGGAAGTGTGATTTCTGCCTTGGGTGGACTTTCTCTTTTTATAGCCATTGCAAACAATTTATTTGGCATCTATGGAGTTATTATCCCCCTGTTTTTTGTTATCGGCAGCCTTGGCTTTATTGGAGCCAATGCTATAGCAGGAGCGCTAGAGCCTTTTCCCGATTTGGCGGGCACGGCGGCCTCTCTTTTTGGCTTTTTGCAGATGACATTGGGAGCTTTTGTTGGAGGTTTGGTAAGTGTCTTTCATGATGGTACGGCACTCCCAATGGCTATTATTATTGTATTACTGAGTTTCATGGGCTTTAGTTCATACCTCTTTTTTCTTTGCTCAAGAAAAGTTTAAATATACTTAAATTTAAGAAAAATAAATTTATTGATTTGATCAACGCGGATTTCAAATGCGTAATGAATTGACAAACTCTGACGCCCGCCGGTTGTTTTTATTTCTTCACGGACTTTCTGGTTCCCTGAAGGATAATCATAATAAAGAGGCATTGCCTGAAATAATAAAGCGCATTGGCTTTGTACAAATAGATAGTATAAAAACAGCGGAGCGAGCTCACCATCATATATTATTTTCCCGTTGTAATTCTTATGATCACACATGGTTAGATTACCATCTTGAAGAAAAGCGCAGTCTTTTCGAAAACTGGACCCATGATGCTTCGATTATTCCTATGGAATTCTTTCCCTATTGGGGCCATCGATTTTTGCGCACGCGGGACAAACTGGTGGGAAGCCGGTGGTGGAGAAATAGGATGGGTGATGACCCAGATGAAATATGTCGACGTGTTCTCCATCATATCGAGCAAAATGGTGCGGCAAAATCACGTGATTTGAGATGGAATAGGGGCGACGAATTCCCAGACAAATCGAAAAAGTCATCATCTTGGTGGGGCTGGAACCCCTCAAAGGCAGCATTAGTGTTTTTATGGCGAACCGGTAAACTGGCTGTAGCAAAAAGAGAAGGGTTTCAAAAAGTCTATGACCTGACTGAACGGGTTATTCCGGATGTGTATAGAAAGCTTAAATACTCAGAACAAGAATATATAGATTGGAACTGCACAACCGCTATAGAGAATATAGGGTTTGGCTCACATACTGAAATCGCACAATACTGGGAAGGGGTAACGCCTCAAGAAGCTAAAACCTGGTGTGAAAAATCTCAGCATAATTATATAATGGAAATACAGGTTGAGGCTAAAAATGGAGACAAAGTTGTAAGTTGGGCGCATCCAGATATTTTTTCCTGGTTGGAAATGGCACCCGATCCACCAAATATTGTTCGTTTTCTATCGCCATTCGATCCTCTCATTAGAGACCGTAAAAGAACCCAGAGATTATTTGGGTTTGATTTTAAAATTGAAATTTATGTCCCCCAATCAAAAAGAGTTTATGGATATTATGTTTATCCAATGCTCGAAAAAGATAGATTTATTGGCCGAATAGAAATGAAATCAAATAAGAAATCAAATAATCTGGTCGTATGTGGTTTTTGGTTGGAGCCGGGAGTTAGGTTAACCAAAAGACGTAAAAAAATGATCGAGTCGGAGTTACATCGGTGGAGAACTTTACTCGGATTATCCCAAATTAAATCTACGGTTAAAGAGCTTAGACTATGATTTTTAAACATCTTATTCTGAAAATATAATTTTTTTACATTCATTATATAAATTTCAGCGATGAAGTTATAAAAATAGGAAGAATTTGTAAGCTATTTACTCTTTGCCGTAATACTGGTTTTTTTAGTGAGTCAAAACAAAGCAAAATCAAAAATAGGCCAGTTGGACGAGCCGGAATTGGCTCCATTGTTGAAGCTATCTGGGATCACAAAGTCCTTTCCCGGAATATTAGCCAACGACGCGATAGACCTAACCGTAAAACAAGGAGAAATTCATGCGCTACTTGGCGAGAATGGTGCAGGGAAGTCTACACTTGTCAAAATAATATATGGCTTATTAAAGCCTGACGCAGGTACTTTCGAATGGGAAGAAGGTGCATTGAGCTTATCGAACCCAGCGCAGGCGAGATCCCTTGGGATCGGAATGGTTTTCCAGCATTTTTCCCTTTTCGAAGCCCTTACAGTTTGTGAAAATATTGCTATCGCAGATGATCAAAAATTAAATTTAAAAACCATTGCTCTTAGAATTAAAGAAGTTTCAGATAATTATGGACTACCGATTGACCCAGATCGCTATGTGCATTCCCTTTCCGTAGGAGAGAAGCAACGTATCGAGATCCTTCGTTGTTTGCTCCAGAAGCCAAAGCTTCTCATACTGGATGAACCTACATCGGTACTAACGCCGCAGGAGACTTTAAACCTTTTTGCTACGCTAAAAAATCTTGCATCATCAGGATGTGCAATTTTGTATATCAGCCACAAATTGGCGGAAGTTAAGAGCTTATGTGGGACTGCAACTATTTTACGTAACGGAGCTGTGGTCGCCACTTGCAACCCAAAGTTAGAAACAGCAAAAACTATGGCAGAACTTATGATTGGGGCTAAATTACATAATATAAAAAGGCCTAAGAAATCAGGAAGTCACGACAATAGAGTTCAAATTAATAAGTTAAATTTAAAGTCTAATGACCCCTTTGGGATGGACCTGGAAAACATTTCTTTTGATATTCAAAAGGGTGAAGTTGTAGGTATTGCAGGCGTTGCCGGAAATGGCCAGACTGAACTAATGGCAGCCTTGTCGGGCGAGGTAATACAAACTGGCTCTCATGAGACTATTTTTTTTGATGGTGTAGGCGTCTCGACAATGAGAGTGGCCGAGCGTCGTGCTATGGGAGCCGGTTTTGTTCCGGAAGAGAGATATGGCCACGCTGCGATAAAGGAAATGAGTCTCAAAGATAATGCGTTGCTCACAACCTCACAAAAATTAAATTTAGTGAAAAAAGGGTTTTTACAATCCAATGAAATTTGTGATCTAACTCACAAAATAATTTCAGATTTTGATGTCAGAACTACCGGTCTTGAAATGGAGACAGGTAATCTTTCAGGGGGAAACCTACAAAAGTTTATTCTGGGGCGTGAAATTCTTCAAAACCCCCGTATTCTTATTGTATCCCAGCCGACATGGGGCGTAGATGCAGGAGCTGCCGTATTTTTAAGAAAATCTTTGTTGGATCTTGCTGCACGAGGCTGTGCAATTTTAATTATTTCTCAGGATCTAGATGAAATTTTTGAAATTTGTGATCGTATAGCTGTTCTTTATCAGGGCACCTTATCCCCTTTAATAAATACAGAATCGGCGTCTGTTGATCAAATAGGCTTATTAATGGGTGGGAAAACTACAGAATGAGTCAAATCTTTCAATTTTTTCCAAAATTTGTTTTAGAACCTCGATTAGAGGTATCGGGAAAATGGGTAATATTGTCGCCTATCATTGCCATCATATTAACGCTTTTCAGTGGTGTGATAATATTTTCATTGCTGGGAAAAGATCCGTTTCTCGCTCTGTATACTTTTTTCGTCCAACCATTAACCACTATGTTCGGGATCACAGAACTGCTGGTAAAAGCGACACCCCTAGTTTTGATAGGGGTCGGCCTTGCTATAGGCTTTAAAGCTAATGTCTGGAATATTGGAGCAGAAGGACAGTTTACTATGGGCGCAGTATTTGGTGGCGGGACTGCACTGCTCTGCCAACATATGGAGAGTATACTGGTACTACCATTAGTGCTTGTACTGGGGACTTTAGGGGGGCTTTTTTGGGGGGCTATTCCAGCATTTTTAAAGACGAGATTTAATGCGAATGAAATTTTAACGAGCCTGATGCTCTCGTATGTTGCGGTTCTGTGCCTAAGCTATTTGGTTCATGGGCCTTGGCGTGACCCCGCTGGTTTTAATTTTCCTGAGAGCCAAATTTTCTCAGATTATGCCATGCTGCCCATTCTTATCGAGAATAGCCGATTAAATTTAGGAACGATGTTTGCAATTTTGGTTGTCTTGGTAGCATGGATATTAATGACTCGCACTATTATTGGATTTCAACTAAGGGTCGTAGGTTTGGCTCCAACAGCGGCTCAATATGCTGGTTTCAAACAGTCAGGACTCATATGGTTATCTTTTCTTATAAGCGGAGGACTTGCGGGACTTGCTGGGATAGCTGAAGTTTCGGGAACGATTGGACAATTACTACCTTCTGTGTCACCGGGCTATGGATTTACCGCTATAATTGTTGCTTTTCTTGGACGATTACACCCAGTTGGCGTTCTCTTTGCTGGGTTAATAATGGCACTTTCTTATATAGGAGGTGAGAATGCCCAAATAGAAATTGGATTGCCGGCAGCGGTAACGGGGTTATTCCAGGGGATTTTACTTTTCTTCCTATTAGCGTGCGATGTTTTAGTGAGATATAGATTTTCGCATAGATCTGTTCTCACCGGTGAAAGGTGCGAGTAATGGATTTATTACCTGTCGCATTAACTATCATTACGGCTTCAACTCCTCTTCTGTTGGCCGCTACAGGCGAACTTGTTACAGAAAAGGCAGGGGTCTTGAACCTGGGCGTAGAAGGTATGATGCTGGTCGGCGCAATCGCCGCCTTTGCAGCAGCTGTATCTACTGGGAGTGGTTTAATCGCAATTTTGGTAGGGGCTTTTTCTGGAGTTGCAGTTGCGGCTATTTTCGCAGTCCTAACTTTGACCTGTCTTGCAAATCAAGTGGCAACGGGATTAGCCTTAACGATCTTTGGCGTGGGATTAAGTGCCTTAGTTGGTAGCAACTTTGTAGGGATCTCTTTAGAGCCTCTACCTCAGCTGAATATTGGAGTCTTATCAACAATACCAATACTAGGTGATCTTTTATTTGGGCATGATGTATTAGTTTATTTATCCTTCCTAATGATCCTTTTGGTCGGCTATTTTTTATCTAAAACTCGCTCAGGTTTGATATTACGAGCTGTTGGCGAATCTCACGATTCGGCCCATGCTCTTGGATATTCAGTTCTTACAGTACGATATTTAGCAGTATTATTTGGCGGTTTTATGAGCGGTTTAGCAGGTAGTTATCTTTCACTGGTATATACACCCCTTTGGGCCGAGAATATGACAGCTGGTCGAGGCTGGATCGCATTAGCTCTAGTGGTATTTGGGACTTGGCGGGCAGGAAGAATCGCGTTTGGAGCTTACTTATTCGGGGCTATTACAATTTTGCAATTGCATGTTCAAGGATGGGGAATAAATATCGCATCACAATTTATGACGATGTTACCATATTTAGCGACGGTAATTGTGTTAGTTTTTATTTCCAGTGATAAGATGAAAATACGTATTAATGCTCCACAAAGTATTGGAAAGGTGTTTTACCCTCCCAGATAATATTTGGGGACGTTTAAAATTAGCTTGGGATCTATTTGATTAGAAAAATGAGGAACGAAATATGAGAATAAAATCATTTCTTAGAGAAATATTAGCTGTATTTACAATAGCAACGATATCCTGCGTCGGCGTCGCTAATGCTGAAACAAAAGTCGGCTTTGTTTATGTGGGGCCCATTGGTGATCATGGTTGGACATATAGACATAACGTTGGCAGACTTGCCGTTGAAAAAGCCCTGGGCACTCAAGTTAAAACAACATTCGTTGAAAGTGTTAAAGAGGGCCCTGACTCAGAGCGGGTGATACGGCAATTGGCTTCTACAGGACATAAAGTGATTTATACAACATCCTTTGGGTTTATGAATCCTACTTTGAAGGTTGCAAAAAAATTCCCTAATGTCCGGTTTGAACATGCAACTGGTTATAAGCAGTCGAAGAATGTGGGAACTTATAGCGCTCGGTTTTACGAGGGTCGTTACATTGCTGGTGTGATTGCTGGCAAAGTATCCAAGACCAATAAGATAGGTTATGTTGCGTCGTTCCCAATTCCTGAGGTAGTACGAGGAATAAATGCGTTTCTTCTTGGAGCCCGTTCAGTAAATCCAGAAATGACAATCAGCGTGGTTTGGGTGAATAGTTGGTACGACCCTGGTAAAGAGGGTGACGCTGCTAAAGCGCTGATTGACCAGGGAGCTGATATAATCAGCCAGCACACAGACTCTCCAGCGCCTCTGCAGGTTGCCGAGAATCGTGGGGTAAAAGGCTTTGGTCAGGCATCAGATATGATTAAGTTTGCACCCAAGGCTCAGCTCTCAGCAATCGTTAATAACTGGGATAACTATTACGTTGAACGAACAAAAGCTGCGATCGATGGTTCTTGGAAGTCCCAGGATGTTTGGTATGGTTTGAAGGAAGGTATGGTCAAGATGGCTCCATACACAAACATGCCCGATGATGTTCAAGCACTGGCGAAAAAAACAGAGGATGCAATCCGCAATGGGGAATTACATCCTTTCTCCGGGCCTATAAAGGACCAAACAGGTAAGATAGTGGTTGAGGCAGGAAAAGTTGCTGATGCGGGTATGTTGCTTGGCATGAATTTTTATGTTGAGGGGGTTCAAGGATCTTTGCCTAAATAGCCATAGCTGTTGTTGACACTTTATTTGGGGCACTCTGTTTTTAAGTGTATAACAGAGTGCCTTTTTATTTACCTGAAAACAAAGTTTCCAAAAAGTGCTTGAGGCACAAAAAACGTTTTTTTTATTTGGTAAATCAATACTTTCTGGATGATTTATTGCTCTAGCTTAGTATGAATTCACCTAACATAAAAAGCAGAGGGATCAATTACAACCACTACGGTTTCCATAGGTTTAACCAAAGTTTCGAGCACGTTTAATTTAACGGAATACCTGCCATCGCTATTTTGATTTTTCGAAAAAAGCTGTCAGCTAAATTATTCATCCGTATGGTGTCATCTGGTCTCGATGCTGTCGACATTTGATGAGCAGTAATTTACTTCTCTTACTAGTTAACATTGTTCGTTGAAAATAAAAGATGGAGTTTCCCCTTTGCGCCAGATGACCTTAGTCGCATTTCTGCAAGCACAGAATTGTACAAATTTCGCTGCCTCATGGCGTCATCCTGAGTCACGAGTTGATTCTACATCACCAGACTTTTATCGCCATATAGCCAAAGTTTTGGAAGAAGGAAAATTTCATCTCGGCTTCTTTGATGATCGTTTGGCCATGCCGGATATGTATGGCGGGAACCATGAACATACGGTTGAAGGCGGAATAAGATGTGTAAAAATGGATCCAGTCACCGTTCTGATGACTATGGGTATGGCAACGGAAAACCTGGGTCTTGGTTCAACATATTCAACAACTTATTATGAACCTTTTCACGTGGCTCGCGTCTTCTCAACATTAGATCTGATGAGTAAAGGACGAGCCGCCTGGAATATAGTCACATCTTTGAATGATGGTGAGGCGATGAATATGGGGCGGACTGAAGTTATAGAGCATGACAAACGGTATGATAGTGCTGACGAATTTATGGAGGTCGTTCTAGGACATTGGAATTCGTGGGAAGAGGGAGCAATTTTAGCGGATAAAGTTAATAATCGATTTGCCGACCCCAAAAAAATTCATCGTATCGACTTCGAAGGGGATTATTACAAGTCACGGGGGCCATTTACTGTTCCCCGTTCGCCACAGGGACATCCTGTATTGATTCAGGCAGGACAGAGTGGTCGTGGACAGAGATTTGCGGCTCGTTGGGCGGAGCTAGTTTTTGTTGCATATCCAAACATAGAGGCAGGTAGAAAAGAATATGCGGCTTTTAAGGAAAATATAGCCGCTCATGGTAGAGATCCAGATAAAGTGAAAGTGGCTGTTCTAGCGCATTGCGTAAGTGCGGAGACAAGATCGGAGGCTGAGGATAAAAGAGCGTTAATTGATACTTTGCCAACAGATCTCGATCAATTATCTTTATTGTCGGAGGCTCTAAATTTTGATTTTGGGAGCCGAGGTATGGATGAGCCATTGAGTACTGAAGAGATAGAAGGGATGCAGGGTATACAAGGTATACGAAACCGTGTTCTCGAGGCTAGTGGAAAGACGAACCCGACACCCAGAGAGTTTATGAAATTTAGTGGGAGAGGACTATTGCATAGCCCTTGGGTTGGTAGTGGTAAGGATGTGGCCGATATAATGGAAGAATGGTTCACGACCGGTGCTTGTGATGGTTTTGTTATTGCAGCTACGCACGTGCCGGGAGCCTATGAAGATTTTGTTAAATTTGTTGTTCCAGAGCTTCAAAGGCGAGGGATTTATCATAAGGATTATGCAGGGCCAACGTTACGGGAGAACCTTGGCCTTGATTATCCCACTGCAGCGCACTGGAGTATTCCTATGCCTAGTGGAGGACATTAATTCATTAATCAAAGTTAAAGCTTTGAACTCAATGTTTGAAACTCACCTCTATGGCTACTCTATAAATAGCCGTTGAGTTTTAATAAGATGAAGTAGTAGGGAGTATTTAAGTATGCCTGTTATTAAAGCCAAAATTTTAGAAGAGATAGCAGATAATTTGTTACAAGGAGCAGGGGCTCCAAAAGAAGAGTCTGCAACGGTGGCACGTCATGTGATTGGAGCCAATCTTGCGGGGCATGATAGCCATGGAATTATTCAAATACCTACGTACATCGATCGGGTTGTGAAGAACGAGATTGTTCCTGGGGCTGATTGGGAAATAATTCAAGAGTCACCAACAACCACCGTGGTAGATGGGCACTGGGGCTTTGGTTATGTGGCTAACGAACGGGCGATGAAATATACAATAGAAAAAGCCAAAACACAGAATGTTGCAGCAGCTACTGTTTTTCGTCAGGGTCATATAGGTAGGCTCGCAAGTTATCCTCTTATGGCTGCCGAAGAGGGAATGATTGCCATGATAACAGCTGACTCGGGTCGAGGACCAAAGCATGTGGCACCATTTGGAGGAAGGGAAAAGCGTTTGGGAACAAATCCTATCTCTATCGCGATGCCTTCTAACTTAGATGGCCCTTTCTTTATCGATATGGCTTCGTCAGCGGTGGCAGCAGGCAAGATTAATCTCGCGCTAGCGCGCGGGGATGATATCCCTGAAGGCTGGATTATAGATAAAGATGGTCAGGCTACAACTAATCCCGCAGCCTTCAAAGAAGGTGGGCCGCTGCTTCCATTGGGGGGTACCGAAGGGTATAAAGGTTATGGATTATCGGCCATGATTGAGATTTTTTCAGGAATATTGACTGGATTGGGTCACGGTGTTGAACCAAGTGGTCGTCATAACGATGGCTGTTTTATGGCCGTCTTTAAGGTTGAAGCATTCAGGTCCCTTGAAACTTTTAAAAAAGAAGTTGCTGATTTTGCACACTACTTAAAAAATACTTTGCCCGCAGATGGGTTTGATGAGGTACTCTACCCTGGCGAAATCGAGTTTAAAAGAGCGCAGGAACGAAGTCTTAATGGCATAGAGGTAGAAGACGCGACGTGGTCTAAACTTCATGACCTTGCTCAGCAATATGGAATGGAAAAGAAACTGGGGTTTTGACGTACCTCAGTAAGTCAATCAGTATTCTTGAAGCTTACCTTAGCCCACTTTTCCCATAATAACGCTAACGAGGCATAATCTAAGTCGCCCATATCATTCGCTTCTGCTATTTCATAAGGTGTGTGGGCTGCCAGCGTAGCAAAAAGTGGTACGCCGAGGTGTTGGGCTGTCTCGAGAGCCAGTACAGAATCTTTCCTTGCATTCGTGACGGACATACCTCCCTCATAATTTCCTTCTTGCATTCTCTCTTGAACTCGATGAACTAGCGGCCTTAGCAACCCTTCTTCTCTATTTAAAATTTCAATCATTGTCTGGCTCGATACGCCGAGCTTATTTGACATGCTGAAGGCTTCTATTAGTACTACCATTAATGCATGCATCACGCCGTTATTAACAACCTTTGTACCCATTCCTGCTCCAACGGGTCCTAAATCATGGATGCCTGCTGCTATTAAATTGAGTATGTTTGAGGCTAACTTCTTATTCTCATCGGCTCCCCCAAGAAAAAAAGTAATTTCACCGGCTGCCATACTAGCTACGCCGCCTGCTATAGCTGCATCTACATAAGCAATATCGTTTTGTTTACATAGATCATTACAGGTAATTGCGGTTTGTGGTGTAACTGTGCTTGTTTCGATAAGAAGCTTTGGTCTTGAAGCACTATCACAGAGAGTTTTTGTAACAGCGATAGAAATTTCTGGTTTGGGGAGAGAAAGAATAATGTGGTCAGTTTTCTCGGCAAGCTCTTCCGTTGAACTTACACAGTCGACACCGAGATCTCCGGCACGTAAGCATCTCTCTGGGTCAGGGTCAAAACCGACTACTTTAGTTTTCCTTGCTAAGGCTCCCGCGACTGCACCCCCGGCATTGCCTAATCCAATAACTCCTATTATTTCTGTAATCATGTTGCTTCCTATATATAAAAATTGTTCAATCATTATATCATTTAAACTTTTAATATCCTCTAACCTGATAACTATTTAAGTCCGTGTATTTCAAATTATTCTTATCTCGAAGTGGAGGTTTTTAAAAATGGAAGAACCGTTACACTATTTATCCATTCTCGACTTATCCAAACTAATTAAAGAAAAAAAAATCTCTCCCGTTGAGGTTACAGAACATCTCCTGGGTCGAATTGATGCAGTCGACACCGAATTAAAATCATACGCGACGGTAACGGCAGAGATGGCCATGGATCAAGCACAAATAGCTGAGCAGCAAATCATGTCTGGCGATTACCTTGGGTTTCTCCATGGCGTCCCTATTGCCCTAAAGGATCTTTGTTTCACCAAAGGAGTTCGGACTATGGGGGGAACAGCCGTGCTGAAGGATTTTAAGCCGGCATATGATGCAACGATTGTTGTACGTTTCAGAGCAGCTGGGGCCATTCTGTTAGGAAAGCTCAATTTAACAGAAGGCGCTATGGCCGGTTATAACCCAAAAAGGGAGGTCCCACAAAACCCGTGGAAAGAGGACCATTGGCCTGGAGCCTCTTCAAGCGGTTCGGGGGTAGCTGCCGCCGCGGGCCTTGCATATGCGACTATAGGGAGTGACACCGGAGGGTCTATTCGTCATCCGGCAGCGGTTTGCGGGACTGTTGGTCTTAAACCAACCTGGGGTAGAGTAAGTAGGTATGGCGTGCTCGACCTTGCACAATCGCTTGATCATGTGGGGCCATTAACACGAAGCGCAATAGACGCCGGAATAATAATGCAAACTATTTCAGGTTCAGATGTTAATGACCCTACAGCATTACTCGATCCGGTTCCTGATATGTTAATGAATGTAGAATCCGGTATTAAAGGGATACGAATAGGATGGGACTCAGAATATAGTTCTAGAGATATAGAAGCAGATTTTGCTGTGGCGGTGGCGGATGGTCTAAAGATTATGAGTGAGCTGGGTGCAGAAATAATTGAAGTATCTATGCCAAAAAAATTAAGAGAATATATGCAAGCTTGGCCAGTATTGTGCAGTTCTGAAGCCGCATTTGCCCATCAAGAATTTTATCCCGAACGCAGTGAAGACTATGGGTTGTGGTTCAGAGAATGGCTACGTCAAGGCGCTGGCTATTCCGCAATTGATTACGCTAGAGCTCAAGAAAGCAGGCAGGAGTGCAATGGGGCACTCATGGGAACAATGGACGGCATTGACCTGTTATTATGTCCGTCAACCCCACGGGCAGCATATCCATACACAGAAAAAAATGCCTATGGACCAATCCCTCAAAACAGGGATCCATGGGATTCAAGGTTCACTGTGCCCATGGATTTTTCGGGGTTGCCAACCATAGCCCTGCCGTGTGGACTAAATGCCAACCAATTGCCTTTATCGCTTCAATTAGTTGGGAATCGTTTATCTGAACCGCTACTTGTGCAAGCAGGAGCAGCTTTTCAGTCCGTTACTAATTTTCACAAGCTCCGTCCTCCTCGGTGGTAGTTAATACTACGAAGAAGTGGCTATTAACGCCACTGCAGGCACTACCATAAAAACTGCCAATACTATGCGTTTAGTAATTCTTTCTCTTCTAAAGATAGATACACTGAGGATAAGTGTGAAAATGGGCGAAGCTGCAACAATTGGTACTATTTGAACAACCTGGCCTAAATGAAGCGCAGTATTAAGCGCTATAACGGCCAAACTAAAACAAGCACTTGCGCCCATAAACCATCGAGCCGGCGGGGTTCTCCAAGGAAGACTCGGGGTCCCACGCCTGAATTTATTTATACATAAAGTGATCAATGCTGATATTACAAAACCTACCAGTCCTGCGAGGTAGGCATCTGGAACTTCTTCCATGCCAATTTTCGTTAATACATGGGCAAAAGCGCGGATAGCTGCCGCGCCTATTGGTAATGCGAGGGCCCAAATAGGCCAATTAGTGGCAATTTTATCGTCTTTCTTTGCAAGGACCATAATCGCTAAAACTATTATGATAGTTCCGATTGCTATAGGTAAGGTTAAAATTTCTCCTAGACATAAAATGCCCAGAGCTACTCCAAATAATGGGCTAGTAGAGGTCAACGTAGACGAAAGCGTGGGCCCCAAAAAGCGCATCCCTGCTAAAGCTAAATTAGCAGAAACCGCTGGTCGAAAGCAACCAACCAATACAAATATCAATACAGCCGGATGCACTAAGTGATCGAGGTTCAAAAAAAATGGTGCGGCAAGTAAGAAAAGAATTGCAGAGGTTGATATTGTGATTGCAGCACCGCTTTTAGAGTCGATATGCTTCAAACCCATGCTTTGAAACATCGCTCCCAATGCAAAAAGGAAAGCAGCGGTAAGAGATAATAAGATGGGGAATAAGTTTTCTAACACAAACGGGGCACAGTTCTCAAAGGGTGGGCTAAACTTCAATAACAAATTCTGTGATGTATCGAACCAGTCGACGGAAGGCAAAATAGATTACCACTGGCTTCACTAACGTCGCATTTATCATTGCCCGTGTCGGATAATAATTCATTTTTGACAAATATACTTCATAAAATATAATTATTCTTCTTCCTGCACGCTGCCAAACAATAATATTTGCCCTTAAGTGATCATAATCACACCTGTAGAGACTGGGTGGATTGCAAAAGGCCCACGTTTGTAACAACTTATGGAAAAGATCAACTTCTGGATATCTACTCGATGCAATATAAGAAAATTACTATAAATCCCCTATCAGGTGCCATGGGAGCTGAGATAGGAGGCGTAGATCTAAGTAAAAAACTAGATAACAAGACGTTTGATGAAATTCATCAAGCATTATTAGAAAATTTAGTCATTATATTTCATGATCAAACTTTAGGACCAGATGAATGTAAGGCATTTGCCAGAAAGTTTGGCTCCTTGGAACCATACCCGTTTGTTAAAGGCCTTCCTGAGCACCCTGAAATATTTGAAATCCGCAAAGAACCTGACGAAAAAAGAAATTTCGGGGGAAAGTGGCATTCGGATATGTCATTCACCAATATGCCACCGATGGGAACAATGTTGTATGCGTTAGAAGTTCCCTCTAAAGGAGGTGATACCATGTTAACTAACTTATATTTGGCATATGAGAGTCTTTCGGATGGTATGAAAGAATTATTAGAAGGCATGAATGCAGAGTATTCAGCGGCTTTAAAAAACTCTGGCGGCAGGGTTGCGAGAATGAAGTCTACCCGTTTTGATGTGGCGAATTTAGACCGAGCAGAAGAAGCTTCGTTCCATCCAATAATACGAACGCATCCTCAAACCGATAAAAAGGTGCTTTATATTAGCGCTGCTCATCTAGCACGTTTTGAGGATATGACTGTTGAGGAAAGTAAGCCGCTTCTTGATTTCTTAAGAGAGCATGCAGCAGAACCTGATTTTACATGCCGTGTTCCATACCGGAAAGGAACCCTTGTATTGTGGGATAATAGATGCACGCAGCACCGAGCCTTAAACGACTATCATGGGGAGCGACGAGTAATGCATCGTTTGACCATAGGCAGCAATGAGGTACCCAAATAAATTTTATTCGATTACTATTAGTAAATATCAGCACAGGAGAATGGGAATGGGTAAACGGATTTTGATAATGGGAGCAGGAGCCGTTGGTGCATATGTAGGCGGTTATATGGCTCGCATGGGGGAAGATGTTATCTTTGTTGATCCTTGGGCAGAACATGTCGCTGCAATGAATAATGATGGTTTGACATTGTCAGGTCTCACAGATGCAGAGTGTTTTAATACCTCGGCCAGAGCAATCACGTTAACCGACGTTCAGGGTCTGAAACGAGAGAAGCCAATCGATATAGCCTTTATTTGTATGAAGTCTTATGACACGGCTTGGGCAACTATGCTCGTTAAAGATTATCTTTCGCCTACGGGATTTTGTGTTTCATTACAGAACTGTATTAATGAAGAGACAATAGCTGATATTGTTGGATGGGGCAGAACGACTGGCTGTATAGCTGCTAAAATAGCCGTAGAACTCATAGGCCCTGGTAAAGTAAGGCGCGGGGTCCCATTGGGCGGAAAAAAACATACTGTTTTTAGAGCTGGTGAGGTACATGGTCGTATAACGCCCAGAATTGAGGAGATAGCTAAATTATTATCTGTGGTCGATAGTGCGAAGGTTACAAATAATTTGTGGGGTGAACGCTGGTCCAAGTTAGTTGCGAATGCGATGAGAAATGGCGTCTGCGCAGCTTCAGGTCTGGGAGCCAATGCCTGTGATCAAGAGACAATCACCAGGCGATTGACGATAAGACTAGCTGGTGAAGCAGTTAAAATTGGGAAAGCGCTGGGTTATCAATTAGAAACCATCAACAAGTTTGAACCAGATGACTGGGTTGCTGCGATGGATGGTGATACTGGTATGATAGCGTCAATGGAACAGGTAATGGAAGAAAGCGCTATTGGACGGAGCGATGCGTCCAGACCATCGATGGCGCAGGATATTGATAAGAAACGACGTACCGAAATCCATGCTATCAATGGCTTTGTTGTCGAAAAAGGCGCAGAAATAGGACTAACGGCGCCAGCTAACGCTGCCTTGGTTGAGGCGGTAACCCAGGTAGAGACCGGCAAGTCCAAACAGAGCCTTGATCTGGTTCGTTCAATCTAAGGATTGTGCCTATTTCCCATTATTTGGTTCAATCACCCTTCCATAGATATCTTCAAAGCGTTCTATGTCGTCCTCTCCCAAATAATCACCGGATTGAACCTCAACAATAATCAAAGGTCCTTTTTGTTTATTTTCTAACCGATGCAACCATCCAAGTGGGATATCGATAGACTGATTCTGGTGTAAATTTATAATTTCAAGTTCATCCTGGCTGGGGCCGCGAGTAACGGTGGCCACGCCCGTTATAACGACCCAATGCTCGGAGCGCTTTTTATGTGTTTGTAAAGATAAGGTGGAGCCAGGGGTCACGGTTATGCGTTTCACCTGGTAATTGAGCTCTGAAATTAGCGCTTCAAAATTGCCCCAGGGTCGATGCACCTTTGTATGGTGCTTCGCTTCACTTCTGTCTTGGGAGTTGAGTACTTCCACAACCTTTTTCACTTCTTGTGAGTCGTCTTTGTTCATTACCAAAACAGCATCTGGCGTCTCAGCAACAACCAGATTTTTAACACCAACGGTTGCAACTAGCCTCGAGCCAGCATGAACTATCGTGTCTTTGGTGTTTTTTAGAATGACATCTCCAACTGTAACATTTTGATTGGTATCCTTTTCTAAAATCTCCCATAATGCTGTCCAGGATCCTGCATCATTCCACTCAGGTTCAACTGGTGTGACACAGGCTTGACGGGTTTTCTCCATCACTGCGTAATCAATAGATATTGAGGGAGCTTTGGAGAAAGCTTCTTCATCCAATCTAATGAAATCTAAATCAGGTGTGGCGTTATTGAGTGCCGTTCTGCACGCATCAGCTATTTCCGGTTCAAAAGTAGATAATTCTTTTAAGTAAGTATCTGCTTTAAATAGGAAAAGACTACTGTTCCATAGATAATCCCCGGATCTTATGTAGTCTTTAGCGCTTTCAAGGTTGGGCTTTTCTTCAAATTTATCGACGGTGAAGCAGTTTTCTGCAGCTTTAATGGGCTGCCCCATTTTGATATACCCAAACCCGGTTTCTGGATGATTGGGTTTAATTCCAAAAGTTGTAAGGTGGTTCCCTTTTGCCGCTGGTATTGCTGACCGCACTGCTTCTCGCAATAGGTGAGGCTTATTTATTTTATGATCGGATGCGAGAAGAAGGACGAGCCCATTGGGGTTGCTCTCACTAACTTTCATAGCCGCTATGGCGGCTGCGGCTGCAGTATTTCGACCAACGGGTTCGAGAATGATATTCGAAGGCACAATATCAATATCTAATAATTGCTGGGCTACGATAAAACGGTGTTCAGAATTACAGATAACCGTTGGTGCTGCAAAGTTCTCTTGTCTATTGAAACGCAGTGCTGTCTCTTGAAAAAAACTATATGGCCCATCAATAGCCAAAAATTGTTTAGGAAACAAAGGCCTTGAAATAGGCCATAAGCGAGTTCCGGAACCACCTGAAAGTATCACGGGATAAATAGTTGACATTTTTTTTCCGGGTTGACCATTTGCACGCTTAGTCTCAGGCTCTATCAGGTATTAACGTTCGTTGGAAGACCCCATCATGATTTTAGTTTTTGGCTCGTTGAATGCAGATTTATTTTTTAATGTAAATAACCTCCCTAAAAAAGGCGAAACTGTTCTTTGCTCGAAATATAAATTTCAACCAGGGGGCAAGGGAGCGAACCAGGCAGTTGCTGCTGCCAGTCTAGGAGGACACGTTGAAATGATAGGGAGCGTGGGAACCGATATTTTTGCTAACCCTGTGATAAACGCACTCCAAAACTCTAATGTTGGGGTAAGTGGAATAATTCAAAGACAAGTTACCACCGGTACAGCCTGTGTAATGGTGGAAAATGAAGGGGAAAACCAGATTGTTGTTGCAAGTGGAGCCAATTTAAAAACGACTTCTGACCAGGTAACTGATACCCAACTTAATGAGGATACGACACTGGTGCTTCAAATGGAGGTGCCTATCGCTGAGATCAGAAAAGTAATTTTTCGGGCCCGAAAAGCCGGTTGTAGAATTGTCCTTAATTTGGCACCAGCACTTAAACTAGATGATGACGTTTTGAAACTTTGTGATTACCTCATCTTAAACGCCGGAGAAGCAAAGATCTTGGCCGGAAAAAAGGGTTCAGCCAAAAATTATGCAAGGGAATTTTTTGAAAAATATGATGCGGAAACTATTGTTACACTCGGTGATGAAGGTGCAGTTTTAGCTAACGGTAGTGGTGTATATCGGACCAAAGCACTTGATTTAAAACCGTTAGATACTGTTGGGGCTGGGGATGCTTTTGTAGGTGTTTTTGCCGCTTGTTTGAGTATTGGGAAGAGTAGTTTGTCGGCTCTGAGTTTTGCTTCTGTAGCAGGTGGTCTCACTTGCTTAGCTGAGGGAGCGCAAACCAGCTTGCTCTCTTCCCAGGAAATAGAAAGAAATATGGAAAGGCTCCCGCCCCCAGAATTAATCAAACAATGGACGTGATATAAGTCTATTTTCGACAGGTTGCAGTATAGACCCAACTATCACCGCGGCGTCGAGCATAAATATCAATAGAGCGATCTGTTTTTGTATAACAAGAAAACAAAGGTAGTGTTAAAAAATTGGTTAATACGAATGAAACGGTATTAGCTCCATACAGCTCCCCGGTTAAACACATTTTATAGCTTTCATTGCGGGATAACCGGAAACTAGATCGTTCGCGTGATTTTAACTGTACTCTTCCAGTTATGCTGAAAGGCGCTTTATTTCGGACCAAAAGACAGACCTTGCCAACGTAGCCATTTCCTGGTGGGGGGTTGAGCTCTCGTTGATTAGAGGATAAGGGCATAGTTTCCTCACATCCAATAATGGAAAGAATGGCAAAACTAAAAATAAGGAAATAAAATATGCGTTTCATAGTCTAACTGTATAACAGACTTTGGTAGGTTTTACTCAATGATCTGAATCGATCTAGTTCTAAAAGCCCTTTGCAAGGAATCTCCAAGAAAGTTGAATGCTATAACCGTTAAGAATATTAAGGTGCCAGGCCAAATAGCAAGCTTTGGATCTTCGTATAATAATTCCTGGGCACCCGTAAGCATATTGCCCCAGCTGGCTACAGGAGGTTGAATTCCAAGGCCAAGAAAACTCAATACGCTTTCAAAAAGGATGATATTACCAATAGCCAATGTAGTTGCTACAATGATTGGCGAAGTAACATTTGGCAGTATATGTCTAAAAATGATGCGCATTGGACCATATCCTTGAGCTAATGCAACCTTAATGAAATCTTCCTCTCTAACCGTTAAAGTAGAAGCCCTCACTAAACGGGCTATTGTGGGCCATCCAACGATGGAAATTATTATTATTATTTTGCAAGTGCTGAAGAAAGGCATGTCAATATACGTTTGTGGAATGCCAAGTTTACTTAAATCTATTGCCGTTAAAACAATCAATAGAGGAAGAAGAGGAAGTGAAATTATAGTATCGGCAAATCGCATTATAATAGAATCTATTTTCCCTCCGAAATAACCTGATGTGAGCCCTAGCACAGTTCCTATTGAGCCAACGATAATTGAAGTTATTAAGCCGATTGAAAGAGAGACTTTGCCGCCGTTTAATAGGCGTAACATTAGATCTCTACCCAGTTCGTCGGTTCCAAGAATATAGGTTCCACTCGGTCCCAAAAACCGGTTAAATAAATCAACTCGGGTTGGGTCTGCCGCTCTTAAAAATTCATAAATAGGTGCCAAAAGAATTATTAAAATCATTAATGATAGAAAGGAAAGACTAATAACAGCGGGGGACGTATTTAAAAACCTAGAGAAAAAGGCACTTTTTTGTGTTTTGAGAATTCGCGTGCTCATCTAGTTTTTCTTTTGATAGTTTATACGCGGGTCCAAAGTGGCGTAGGCAATATCAGCCATTATGTTTGCTGTTAAGGTCAGTACTGTGGCCAGCAGAAGGCCAATTAACGCTAAATTATAGTCGCTACCAATTATGGCATCGTAAATAGTCTTTCCCATTCCAAGCCATGAAAACATTGTTTCTGTTATTAGTGCCCCAGAGAATAAAGAACCAAAGTCTAACGCTATGATTGTCACCACGGGAATTAATGCATTCTTGAGGGCATGCCGCCACAAGACAGATTTTTCTAATAATCCCTTTGCTCTCGCAGTTCTTATAAAGTCGTTTTGGAGAACCTCGGTCATAGAGGCACTCACGTGCCGTGTGTATCCCGCTATCGTTGCCATGGACAAAGTTGCCACCGGTAATATCATATGGTGAACTCGGTCGATTACGCTACCATCACCAATTGTTTCCATTCCACTGGCTGGTAAAACTCCAGTGAATACCGAAAACAATAAAATAAACAAAAGCGCCAACCAAAATGGGGGAATTGAAATTCCAGCAAAGCAGAGAAAGTTTATGGCTTTTTCTAGAAGAGAATTTGGATGGGTTGCCGCGTAAATACCAGCGGGTATTGCAACTAATAAAGCTAAAACTAGCGAAACGCTCATTAATACTATTGAATTGAATAATCTGGGAGCGAGAATATCCATAATGGGTTGAGAAAATAGTCTGGAATACCCAAAATCTCCCTGCACAGCATTAGTTATCCAAATTAAATATCTTTCAAGTATTGGCTTATCTACATTGTAAAGTTCTTTTAATCTTTGTATGTCATCGCTTGAGATCTCGGGGTTAGATCCGACCATTAAATCTATTGGGTCGCCGGGCATAAGCCCCAGCAGCAAATAGATAATAAAACTCATTATCAGGAGTACCATTAGTGACTGAAATGTTCGGCTGATAATAAATCTAATCATGTAGTAAATTTATAATCTATTTCTAAAGAGTTACTACTTTAGATGATTGGATATTACTTAATAAAGTGCCAATCCTCTACCCAGTTAGTTGATGTAAACATGTGACCAGTTGGTCTGATTCCCTTAAGCCATTTAGGAACAATGAAGCTATTTGCCCTAAAATACAACGGTATAGCAGGAAGTTGCTCTGCATATAATCTTTGTAACTGTTCCCAGAGCTTTTTTCGTTTATCTTTTTCTAGTTCTATCTCTATGGAGTCAATCAACTGGTCCATTAATTGATTCTTAAAACCTGTATAATTCTGTCCGGACCAATTGTTTTCTTTTGTTGGTACTGATTGAGAATGAAGCGTCGTTCGCGGCAATGATTCGGGTGCGGATAACCAAGCAAACATTGCCAGTCCGGTAAATTTTCTTTTACTAATAGTCTCTCCAAATAGGACGCGAGCAGGTTGGTTTCGTATTTTTATCTCAATACCAACGGCTTTCCAGTAACTTTGTAGCACCTGCTCTACCAATTCTCTTGATCTATTTCCAGCAGTTGACATCAGTTCTAGCTGAAGTTTCTTTCCGGATGAGTTGTATCTAATTCCCGCATTAATAGTATTCCATCCAGCATCATTCAAAAGTTCTCGTGCTTTCTGGGGGTCATAGGAATATTTCTTAACGGTATTTGTGTGTATCCAATCTAATGGATGAATTTTATTATGCGCTACAGGCTGTTTGCCGCTAAACAACCTATTGCTGATAGCTGTCCGATCGATGGAATGGATTAATGCTTTTCGAACTCTTAAGTCAGAAAGTATTGGATTGTCCAACATTAAATCTAGGTGTTCGTAGATCAATCCTGGTTTATACGAAACGTTATATCTTTTGGAATGTCGCTTCTCAAATGATACCGCTTGATCTAATGAAAGCCCTGCCTCTCCCGCGATATAGTCGATTGCCCCAGATAAAAGATTAGCTTCTAATGCAGAGGTTTTTTCTATTGTTTTAACTTGTATTTGTTTGAAACCAGGAGGCTTTCCCTTCCAATACTCATTCCGTTCCAAAACAATATACGATCCGGAGACGATCTTAGTGATACGATACGGGCCATTATATAGCCCCGGATGCGTGGGGTTTGTTTGGTATAGCGTCTTTTTCCTATAGTCGCGTGGCTTTTTAAAGGCGTCTCTCTCGAGATGTGCGGGAAGAATATTAAACCCACTTAATGCATAATACCGGTAGTCTAATTTCTTGTTTATAATAGTGAATGATTTAGCATCGTGGACTTCAATATCGATAATATCTGTGAAAGATTGATGGTTGGTTACACCCGTCTCTCTGTGCTTGCCAACTTGCCACGTGAAAAAGATATCTTCAGTCGTAACCGGCGTTCCATCCCCCCAAAAAAGTTCATCTTTGAGAGTGAACCGGGTTCTAACACCCCGTTCTCCAGTAGCCCTTCCGTATTCATCTTTTATGGAGAATACTTTGGCGCGACCATTTTCAAAAGTCGCCAATTCAGTACAAAGCTGGCAAACGGGCTCCCAGTTGTGATCAATTATTGAAATCTGACGCCGTGCCATGGCTAAGACGTACGATTTTATCAACATTGAATCTATTAGAGGATTGAGTGTCGAAGGAAACTGCGTCACTCCAATTACAAGACGTTGCTTGGTCCATGCCTCAGTCGAATTTAGTGTTACCAGTGAAACTAAGAGCCCCAATAGCCACAGTCCAACCCTCATTATTTTATCTTTCTTAAACTATCTACAGCAATGCAGTTTCTAATTCGCTAAATCCAAAGCTACTTTTCCTTTAGGTGAAAGGGATATCCAATACATGGGTTTTAAATGCGGATCGTTTAGAAAGCCGATCAAACCAATTTTCTAAATGTTCCATTGTAGGCCGATCTTGGATTAGCCGGAACCAGCGATAAACGTGAATAGCTAATGGGATATCGCCCATGGTAAATGCATCGCCGGCGACAAAGTTTTTATCGGATAAGTTGTTATTTAAAATCTGCATGGCTGCGATCATACCAAGGCGGCTTGACTCTATAAGATCTAAATCCCGCTCACTCTCTGGGGTTCTAACCAGACCCCAGAAGATTGGAGTAATATATTGCCCTACACTGGTATGTTGCCAGTCCATCCAACGATCGGCCGAGGCTCGGACTTTTGGGTCAGAAGGATAAAGGCCTCCGGTGTCGTGCTTAGCGGTTAGGTAACGAACGATAGCGTTAGACTCCCAGAGTATAAAACCATTTTCTTCCATGGTGGGGACTCTCGCGTTAGGGTTCATTGCAAGATATGGGGGCTCGTTAACAATACCGAATTCGCCTCCTACGTCTAAACGTTCATAGGATACCTCCATCTCGTTAAGCGCCCACACAACCTTCTGAACATTAGACGAATTTCTACGTCCATGAATTATCAGCATTTTATAATTTCCTCTTTATCATCTTAAAACGATAGCGTTATTTGAATCTAACTTAATTTATTCCGTTCTGCCCAGCCATCTGGGTCATTTAAAAAATCTTTGACCGTGTTTATTTGGTCTGCCGTATAATTACGGGTTGCTGCAACCTCGAGAACATCCCACCAGGTGCAAAGACCATGAAGTGAGACACCGGCCGATTTCAAATTTACAGTACTCTCTGGAAAACTCCCATAATGAAAAATAACAAAACAATGGTCCACTTTTCCACCTGCTTCGCGGATAGCATTTATGAAACTCAGTTTACTCCCGCCATCCGTTGCAAGATCCTCAACAAGTAAAATATTTGCGTCCTCTTTAAAGGTTCCCTCTATCCGAGCATTTCTGCCAAAACCTTTTGCCTGTTTTCGAATATACAACATGGGTAGACCTAAAAGTTCAGCGATCCAAGCTGCAAAGGGTATTCCGGCTGTTTCCCCACCTGCTACTGCATCGAAGGCTTCAACTCCAGCTGTATGATTTAAAAGATTAACACTCATTTTCATTAACTCTGACCGGGCTCGAGGAAAAGATATGATTCTTCTACAGTCGACATATACTGGGGACAACCGACCTGACGTGAAGGTGAATGGATCATCGGGCCTAATATGAATTGCCTCTATATCTAATAATATATTTGCCGCCAATTGGGCGGGACTTTTATTAAAGTCAGGGGTTAGGGCGCCGTTCATTCTAGATCCTCAGTTTAAGTTTTATTGGAGAGTGTGAAAAGTAAATGCGAATTCTTCAGTTATGTATAGGTTCAAAGCTGCCGGTCATTACCATACTAGCGATTTGATCGGGGTCAATATCATCACCCAGTCCTTTGTATATTATCTCTCCTCTGGATAAAACGACAACTAAATCTCCTATTGAAAGACTGGGCTCTATTTTCTGTTCAGCCATGAGGATGGTGGCGCCATTATCTTTTATGGAACCTATAATTTCCATGATTTCATCTATCATTATAGGTGATAAACCTAGTGTTGGTTCGTCTAGTAAGATTAGTTTAGGCTTGTTGATAGTAGCTCTAGCAATTGCGAGCATCTGCTGTTGTCCTCCGGATAAAGACCATGCCCTGTCGCCTTTTTTAATTTTTAGGGCGGGCAGAAGGTGAAAGATTTCATCAATGCGCCGATCTCTTTCTGCTTTTTTTCCATTGAAAGTAACTGCTAAGGTTTCCCAAACGGTTAATCCTGGAAATAAGCGTCGCCCCTCTGGACAATAACCAATTCCCAAATGCGCTCGCTGTCGTGTGCTCATAGTGTGAAAGTTCTGTCCATTCAATTGAATGGTTCCAGAAGAGATTTTATCTAAACCCATTATAGCTCTCAATAGGCTCGTTTTTCCTGCCCCAGTGGCTCCAAAGATTACCATAGACTGATGCTCTTTTAGCGTAATTTCGATGTCCCGGATGGTTTGTTCACGTTTATGACTCGCATTGAGATTGCTTATGATTAGGGTAGCGTTATTCATGAACGGGCGTTTCCAAAATATAATTTTAAGGCTTTAGGATCGGCTAAAACTTTTGCCGGTACTCCTTCTGCTACCACTGAACCTTGATCAAGGCATATTAAACGATCAACTACGGGTAGTAAAAAATCCATAGAATGATCCACAATCAGGATTGATATTCCCGATTGAGCTAGGTGACGGATTTTAGTGCTCAAAAACTGTTGTTCTGCGGATGATAAACCGGCGGCGGGTTCGTCCAATAGTAATATTTTTGGTTCTGTTGCTAACGCCATACACAGATCCAGTTCTCGGGCGTCTGCGGTGGACAAGTCACCTACCATACTTTCAGTCTTGGAGATTAATCGAGAATTTCTTAAAATCGCATGTGTTTGGTTATGTCGATGTTTGAGATTATGTTGGTTTGATGAACAAGCTAAAATAGCCTGATAAACGTTAAGATCTGAGGAACGTAAAGACGTTTGATATGTTCGCGCTATCCCTCTATTCGATCGTTTGTAAGAGGCAGTGTTTTCTATAAAAGAACCATCGAGTTCAATAGTTCCTTCGTCTTGGCGTTGTAAACCTGAAATAATATTTATTAGTGTTGATTTTCCTGACCCATTCGGACCGACTAGGCCAACAATTTGATAGCTCGTTAAGGTCATATTTAAATTTTTTAAAGCCTTAATCCCCCCGTATGTTTTTGAGAGGCCTTGTATTTCTAATGAGGTGCTGTTTGTGTCAGAGACAGCCTTATTTTCTTTGGATGGTAGGCTTTTCACATCATAGCCCGGATTCCTAATTATAAATTTTTCAAAAAGACCAAAAATTCCACTTGGGGCGACAATGATAGTACAAAGAAGAGCCGCCCCATAGGCAATTAAATAATGCGTCTCTAAGAAGCGAAACCATTCTGGAAGATGGGTGAGTAATATTGCCCCAATCACAGCGCCCGCGGGATGATTTTTCCCTCCGATCACAGTCATAGCAAGGATACTTACCATTACTTGAAATTCCAAAGTAGCAGGGGAGACCACACCAATCGTATAGGCTTGAAGTGCTCCCGCTATCGCCCCAAAAATGGCACTCATTATAAAGAAAGTTAAGCGCCATCTGCCGATGTCTATGCCTGATGAGGCTGCAACTTCTGGAGTATCTTTTAACAGGGTTACTTGATAATTGAATGGAGCTCGCATTATCCAAAAAGTTAAACTCACGATGATGACCAAAATAACCCAAACAAATATAAGAACATCGCTAGAGGACGATAGCTCCACGCCAAATAAATCTAATTGCGGGATGCCATATGTTCCATTTGCTCCCCCTGTAACCTCTGTCCAATTTATAGCGATTAATAGAGCAACCTGGGCAATTCCAAGGGTTGCCAAGGCAAAATAATGTGACTCTAATCGTAATACAGGAAGTGCTATGATTAAGGATACCAGAGCTGTAAATATGACCGCAAATAATAGGCAAGTTAAAAAACTTAAACCAAAATGAACTCCTATTAAGCCGGCCGAATAAGCCCCTAACCCAAAAAAACATCCTTGTGCCAGGGATAAAGCGCCCAGACGACCAAAAATGAGATGATAGCCCATGGCAGCAATCGCATATATTCCAGATAATGTCATGATACGCTGGCCATACGAATCAGTATTTAATGCTAAGCATAACGGAATTAGCATAATTATTAACGTAACAATAAAGTCTCTCGAATATAGCGAAGACATCAGGTTCTCCTTTGAATTGCTTCCGCAAATAAACCTGACGGGCGAAATAAAAGAACTAATAAAAGGGCAGCAAAAAGGAGAGCTTCAGCAACAACATAAGAGACTAATGTCGCCATAATAACTTCAAATAACCCTACGGCTAATGCTGCAATAACTGCCCCATCAAGCCTTCCCCAACCACCTAGAGTAACGGCTATATACGCTTTTAGCATATATAGTCCGCCGTCACTTGTGGTTACAAAAAATTGATTGGAAAGCAAAAGGCCAGCAGCGCCAGCGAGTGCGATTGCTAGGCTAAATGTAATAGAAATACATTGCGGTCCATTAATGCCGATTGATTCTGCCATTTCTGAATCTTGGGATGCGGCTCTTAATTTTCGTCCAAGTTGGGTTTTATTCATTAAAAAACCGACACATAGAATCAAAAAACTTGCAGAAAGGATGATAGATATTTGCTGTTTTGAGATCGTCAGTGTCCCAATAGTTATCGTTCCTGAACTGATTAAAGCTGGGCCAATTTGAGGTTCAGGACCGAAGCCAGCATTTATGCTGTGTTGGATAATTAAACCCATAGCGATTGTGCTAATGAAGACTGTCACAGGAGGACGGTTTTTAAGAGGTTTATAGGCGATCAACGAAAACAAAAAGCCAAAACATGCCATGCTTATCAGAACGAGTGGCAATATAATCAAGCCGGATGCTCTAATAGGATTAAAATTATCAGCGACCATAAATTCGGCTAATACAACTGTTAGGAAGCCACCCGCCATTACGAAATCGCCCTGCGCGAAGTTTACAGCTCCTATTGCATTAATGACTAAAACAAACCCTAGAGTGATCAAAGCATAAGCACAGCCGAGGGAAATTCCATTGAGGATGATTTGAAGGCTGATATCTAACATTCGTTCTTTAGTTCATCAATTAAATGTACCGTCGACATTTAAATATTTCTTGGTAATTTTCGGTGTTTTAGTCTTCCCATCGTAACACACGATAGTTGCGTCATGTCCCATGTTTCCCTTGCCATCTGATTTATATTTCATCGCAAGACCATTAAACGTATTTGTGGCTAACCAATTTCGAATATCCATAGCTGTTTTTGCGCCACTTCTTAAAGCTGTAATAACCATATTCATTCCATCATACTGGGCCAGTGCGAAAGCGTCGGGCAGCGTTTGAAAACGTTTTTTATACTCGGTGGTAAATTGGATCAATTCGGGATGGGTTTCCGAGATTGGAGATGCTGCGGTTTCAGCACAGACGCCTCTCAACTGATGGTTTTTCAAAAGTTTTGCTGTGGATGGTTGATGCATTGCTGAGCCAGCTACAATTGGCAATTCAATACCACTATTACGCGCTTGGCGAATGACAAGTGCAGTTGGTGTCGAATGTAGGTGTAATAAGATTACATCGGGTTTAGCGGCTCTAAGTTTGGTTAATGCGGGTAGCATATCTTTGACAGAAGGAGCGAGTGCTTCTTCAAAAACTAGTGGCACTCCAGCTTTTCTTAAAGCCTTTGACAAATGGGAGTAACCGCTCTGACCATAAGCCGTAGTCTGATATAAGAGAGCTGGACGCTTTGCTCTCAAAACTTCAGTAACATATCGAGCGTGTGCAACTTTAACTACAGCATCGCCGGGGAAAAACCGAAAGATAAACGGGTTGTCAAGTTCCGTAAGTTTTGCAGTACCTGATACTGTTATAAGCGGAACCCCTGCTCTTTTTGCAATTGGAAGCATTGCAAGCATTTGCGTTCCGAATATGGGAGCTGCGATTGCCACCGGCTTTCCCCGACTCAATGCTCTTTGGAGGGCGGTTACGGCGATCTCTGGGGATGTGGATGTATCCGAGACTTCATATTTTATTTTTAGACTGCTGGAAGCCTCATCTAGCGCTTGAATCGCTCCATTGCGTTGCGCGGTTCCCTCCAGAGATAGAAATCCTGTTATAGGAACAAGAATTGGAATATATGTTTCTTTCGTTTCTGCCGAAATTGGGAAAAGGACTATCATAGTAAAAATTGTTAATAACTTCGTTAGTTTAATCATATGGTTCCCCCAACTATCTCAATTTTGCTGGATCAATCGTCAACAAAGATACAGCGTTTACAACTTGTCGTCTGAGGCTGGATACGGACGACTTCCTACGCCGGGGTTAACCGGTTCAGGTTCCATGGGTATGATCTCAGAACTTTTCGAAAAACGAAAAGAACACCCCAGCATCAGTGACGTTTAAAGTGCTTTGTATTTGCGATAATGTCAACATGCAGGGAAACTGGATTGGAAGACAATGTTATTAGAGGCTATATTTTTTTCTATTACCCCATGTCCCCCGACGGCGCGTCGTTTGGGTTTTTTAAAAGAAAATATTTCTATAATTAGCCGTTATGGCCGTTGTAAAAACAAATGGTTAAACCATTTGTCGGAAAGTAAAAGAAATATAGAAAAAGCAATCGACAAATCCGTGGGTAACAGGCGGGTTGTAGTTTTTGGGGCGGGTCTTGGTTATGATTTGCCGCTGAAGAAATTATTATCCCATTTCGAGGAAGTCGTTCTCGTGGACTTGGTCCACTCATTGCCGATTAGATGGATGGCGTGGAGAAACCCATCTTTAAAACTGATTGTTCATGATGTTACCGAGAGCTTAGACAACATTGTAAATGGAAATTTGAGTATCCGCTCGCCAACTCGTTTTCTGGATGACGATCAGACAGATTTGATTGTTTCATTGAATATTTTGTCTCAACTGCCAATATTACCATCTGTGTTTCTAGAAGAACATTTGCAAATCAACCAGGATGATATTCAAAAGATGTCAATGACAATGATTGAGTGCCACCTGAATTATCTCTCGAGTTTCTCAGGTACCGTCTGTCTGATCACTGACATAGAGAGAGAAATTTTCGACTCCTCTGGAAAAATAATAAGAAAGTTCTCGGCTTTAAACGACGTATCATTTCCTTGGCAGAGTCAGACATGGATATGGGAGATAGCTCCTTTGGGCGAAGAATCATTAGATTATTCTGTGAGACACAGAGTGGCCGGTATCCCAAGTCTTAAGGATGCTATAATAAGCAAGTAAATAGAAACCTTATTTTGAAGGAACCGTATATGAGTCACGATGGTGTCGTTTTTGTCGAGCGTTTAGATGGGCTAGCAACTGTGGTTTTAAATAGACCAGAGAAACTGAATGCTCTTAATAAGGAAATGTGGGCGAGGCTTGGGCAAGTTTTTATTGATTTGGATAAGGATGAAACTGTTCGATGTATAGTACTAAGAGGTGCCGGTGAAAAGGCACTTGGACCTGGAGCAGATATTAAAGAATTTGAGCTGGAGCGCGCGAATTCATCTAAGGCATCAGAGTATGGAAAATTAATGCATAAGGCGATGGCGGCTATCGCAGAATGTAGGCATCCAGTCATTGCTCGTATTCAAGGGTTATGCGTTGGAGGGGCTTTGGAATTGGCCGCGGTATGTGATCTAAGGATTGCCAGCGACAATTCTCGTTTTGGTATTCCCGTCAATAGGCTCGGTTTAGTGATGTCCCACTATGAAATGGCTGGATTGATAGAGCTAGTGGGAAAATCAATAGCCCTCGAAATCTTATTTGAAGGTCGGATCTTTAATGCTGAGGAAGCTTACAATAAAGGGCTATTGAATAAAGTAGTCCTAGAGAAGGATCTCGATCTTGAGTTAAGATCGATGGTTGAACGAATTTCTGCTGGTGCACCGTTGGTGAATAGGTGGCATAAGCGTTTCGCCCAGAGAATTGTGCGAGGTTTGTCCGCAGGTGGTAAATTGAGTGAAGATGAAGTTTTGGAGGGCTTTGAATGTTTTGATACTTCCGATTTCCAAGAGGGATATAAGGCTTTTTTAGAAAAGCGTGAACCGAAATTCTCTGGTAAATAGTAAAAAGGGCGAGGTGGTGTCATCTATGCTTCCGTCAAGGGTAGATATCGTAATATTTTGGGTGAGGTAAAAATTTGTGTTTGATGGCTTTGAATTAAAAAGAATAAAAACAGAAAACGCTGATATAAATTTGCGTATAGGAGGGCAAGGCGAGGCATTAATATTACTGCATGGATACCCCCAAACACACGTGTGTTGGCATAAAATGGCACCAATTTTAATGGAAAACTTTACTGTTATTTTGCCTGATTTACGGGGATATGGCGATAGCATCGGCCCTGATCCGGACCTAGATAATCAATTATATTCCAAGCGAGCGATGGCGAGAGATATTAAGCATGTTTTAAATGATCTATCCATCGAGGTTGCTTCAGTTGTTGGTCATGATAGAGGCGGTAGAGTGGCCTATCGTTTTGCTTTGGATCATCCGGACCGGATCAGAAAATTGGTCGTTTTAGATATTATCCCAACATCAGAGATGTGGGAAAAAATGACGGCACAGGCTTTCATATCTGGATATCATTGGCAATTTTTGGCGCAGCCACATGGCCTTCCTGAATATATGATAGGGTTGGACTCGGAGCGATATTTGCGACACACATTAGACTCGTGGGCTAAAATAGAAGATAGCTTCAGTACGTCAGCAATGACCGAGTACCTGCGCTGTTTTTCCAAAACTTCTGTTATCGCTTCCTGTTGTGCGGATTACCGAGCAGGTGCTACCTCGGATTGGGAGAACGATAAACTAGATAAACAAATGGGAAATAAAATCGGCTGCCCTGTGATGACGTTGTGGGGACAACGGGAGGGCCGTAATAATTTAGATAATATCTCCATTTGGAACGACTGGTGTGATCAGCCCGTTTCTGGACATTCGGTGCAATGTGGGCATTTTCTTCCGGAGGAAAACCCAACGGCCACACTGAAGGCTATCATCCCATTTCTAGGGCATATTTAATTATGTTTTCGGACCAGTTTTGGTGCCTGTATGATAATGATGTTTAATCGCTTGTATTTGTTAGCAAAATAATCTTCTTGTGGATGAGTTGTGGATAATTTTACAATGTTAACCAAAATGAAATAATTGAAAAATATCTAAATATTTGGT
>CALIMD010000156.1 GCA_938028645.1 uncultured Alphaproteobacteria bacterium | reverse complement strand
AGCTAAAGCGATATTAGATGAAATCAAAAAACGCTCAGCAAAATACGCAGGTATAAAGGTTGAGTTTGTTGAATTACAGAAAGGCCCACCAACGGGAAAACCATTAAAATTATTGATTAAATCAGATAATGTCTCGGATCTTGATAACGCCACCTCGATTATTCGAGACCAACTAAATACCATTGTAGGTCTCACCAATATTGAAGATGATAGGGATTTACCTGGAATTGAATGGCAGCTGACTGTCGATAGGACTCAAGCGTTAAAATTTGGAGTTGATATAGCCCTCGTTGGAAATTATGTGCAACTCATCACCAAGGGCTTGAAAGTAACAGATTACAGCACGGAAGTTAGCGACGAAGAAATTGATGTCGTGATAAGATACCCAAAACATTATCGGAAGCTCAATCAATATCAAAGGATAAGCATAAAAACCAATAAAGGCCTTATCCCTATCGATAACTTTATAAAGTGGTCTCCCAAACCCAGAATTGGTGTAATTAAACGAGTTCAATCTACTAGAACGAAAACTATTCAGGCTGATGTTGCCCCGGGCATTCTCGCCGATTCAAAAGCTAAAGAAATAAAAGCGTGGTTGAACACCGCGGACCTTCCTAGATCTGTAAGAATTCAATTTAAAGGGGAGGATGCTGAACAAAAACAGGCTAAGAGTTTCCTTATAAAAGCCTTCGCTGCAGCATTATTTATTATGACCATCATATTAGTCACGCAATTCAATAGTTTCTATAGTGCGTTTTTGATACTATCGGCAGTTATAATGTCCACTGCTGGCGTCTTTCTGGGGCTACTCATTACAGGAGAGCCATTTGGCATTGTTATGTCGGGGGTCGGCGTCATAGCTTTGGCAGGTATTGTAGTCAATAATAATATAGTGCTTATTGACACCTTCGATCATATCAAGCACACGTCTAT
Source organism: uncultured Alphaproteobacteria bacterium (assembly GCA_938028645.1). Lineage (GTDB taxonomy): Bacteria > Pseudomonadota > Alphaproteobacteria > Thalassobaculales > Thalassobaculaceae > UBA7326. The sequence continues at coordinate 4,485 of CALIMD010000156.1, read as the reverse complement.
CTCAGTTCAAAAAGCAATCCTTGTGGCTGGGGCTCAACGATTACGGCCAGTATTGCTCACGACCATCACTACTGTTCTAGGCTTGATGCCAATGGTTTTTCAAACGAATATTGATTTCCTTACAAGAGAAATAACTGTAGGAGCGCCATCAACACAATGGTGGGTTTCACTTTCAACGACCATCGTATTCGGCCTTAGCTTCGCTACAATCCTAACCTTAATTGTTACTCCGTGCGCTTTAATGCTGCGTTCTAACCTAATAGCGTGGAGACAAGAACGGTTTCCTGGATCAAGGAGACAAAACTAATAGAAGAACGAAGATATCAACCAATTGATGATACTAGCTTTGTGATTGATAAATTAGTCCTCTATGCTGTTACGTCTTAGAGCAAGGCTCAATCTTTTGTGGGAAATAATACTGAGTGGTATTGTAAAAAAATATATTATAATTAAAGTCGCCAATGCAATCCAAGTTTCCGTTAGCACGCAAGCGATAAATAATCCGGCTATCACGAATAAAGGGATAACCATTTTTCTTGGAAGTTTACTTCCTTTGAAAGAAAAAGTCGGGATGCTACTCACCATCAATAGCCCAACAAAAACCAACCAAGCTGAAATTAAGTAAGGTTGGTTCATAACTATCAATTTGATTTCAAAGCTCATAATAACAGGAAAGCAAGCGAGACCCGCAGCAGCGGGAGCTGGGACGCCCGAAAAAAATCTAGAAGCGAATGCTGGCGGATCTGGATCTTCCAACTGAGTGTTAAACCGGGCTAAGCGTAAGGCCATGCATGTCGAAAAAAACAAAACACTTGCCCAACCAATTCCATGAATATTTTGGGTGCTCCAAAAAAATAATATTAAGGCGGGCGCCACACCAAAACTAATAAAATCCGATAACGAATCCAGCTCTGCGCCAAACTTGCTTTGTCCCTTTAGGAGCCGCGCCATTCGACCATCAAGCGTATCTAGGATTGCAGCTAATGCTATAGCACCAATCGCAAACTCCCACCTTTCCTGCAACGCAAAACGGATTCCCGTAAGTCCAGAGCACAAGGCCATTACGGTGATTAAGTTAGGTATTATCACACTAATGGGCATCTGTTTGATGCGATTTCGTCTAGATCCTTTGTTCATCAAAGTGCAAGTTCCTGTTTCTAATTAACGAACTTCACCAGACCGAGCCGCCTCATCTGATTTTAAATCAGCCAGTACTGTTTCCCCAGAAACACACTTTTGACCTATTAGTGCATGAGATACGGCTCCATGGGGAAGATAGATATCTACACGGCTCCCAAACCGGATTAAACCGAACCGCTCTCCAGCAAGGACTATTTGATCCTCCTCCAAATAACAAACAATTCTTCTAGCTACTAAACCAGCTATCTGGACGGCTCCTATAAAAGCGCCAGAGTCTAGATCGATACGAACCATTTGCCTTTCGTTTTCTTCGCTAGCTTTATCGAGTGAGGCATTGAGAAATTGGCCAGGCACATAAACCAATTTCCCAATACGACCATCACATGGTATCCTGTTAACGTGGCAATCAAATACATTCATAAAGACGCTTACACGAACTACCGGCTCAGAACCCATGTCTAGTTCTTCTGGTGGAGACACTTCAGCTATCATCTGGACAATGCCATCGGCTGGCGAGACGATCAAACCTTCTCGTTCAGGGGTAACTCGGTCTGGATTTCTAAAGAAATAAACACACCATAGGGTGAGAACCAGACCTATCCATCCTAGCGGGGCATATACAAAGTACAAGATCAAAGAAACAAGGCCAAAAATAGCTATGAATGGCCATCCTTCTCTAGCTATTGGTACTAAGACATTGTCAAGTAGAGAGCCTTTAGTCATTTGATTTGATCACTCATCTTTCTTTTTGGTCGGGAATTTTAAACACTTGCCCTGGATAAATTAAGTTAGGGTCCCGAATCTGGTCTATATTCGCCTCATAGATTTCAGTGTACCGAAACCCACTCCCATAAACTTTTGCCGCTATCCGCCAAAGACTATTCCCAGGCTGTATAATTACTGTTGCTTTTTCTGTTGTAGCCTCAATAACCGGCGCTTTTACAAAAGGCAACTCTATCCTTTCTAATACTTTTGCTGACAGGTTCACCCGATCCACTCGTATCATATACTTTCCCGATTTAAGTGTGTTCTTGAGCTCAATGGTCCAGATACCATCCGGGGCGGCAGTAACCGATCCAGCTAAGGTATTATCTAGGTATACATTGATAATCGAATTGGGGTTTGATAACCCACTCAAGATTATAATACCACTATCATCGTAATCGATAGTCTCTAAGGCAAGGCGCGGTTGCCCACTCCCCTCTACAGCATCTACCTTTTCTTTTCTGGGCTCAACTTTGTCTATATTACCTTGCTTTTTCCTTTTTGGAGATTGAAATATTCGTGAAGCCTCACTTTTAGCCTCCTCCCTCGGCATGACCATCGCTAGTGGCATACCATCTGCTTTTTCCACAAGCCCCGCAATATTTTGACCAGGTTCAGGAACAACCAAGACCACCGCATTTTCGGATTCCCGGAAAATATCATCTTTAGTTACATCCCTGAGTATTAATATTCTGGCGCCAGGGGTTAAGCGTGCTTCTGGCACAAAGACCCATTCCCCTCTATCATCAGATTCCACTATGCCGATGACGGTATTTCCATCTAATATCTCTATCCTAGCACCAGGTTGACTTCTTCCAGCGATCACCACATTGCCTTCCGGGTCTACTCTAACGAGATCAAAAGATGGTTTCTTTTTGTATTTTTTTAAGGTAGGTTCTGCATCCGTATTTTTTTTTGCGACAGTGGCACCAGAGGATTCTTTTTTATCAGTTGTTCTATTTTGCGAGGGCTGATGTTTTGCGACAGAGGTTTTATTTTTCAGCGGTTTTTCTGATTCTCTTTTATCCTCGTGATTTAGAATTAATGCTATAATAACGACGATTACACCTACTATACCAATGGCTGTCGGGCGAGAAATCATCACCGGTGCTCCTATAGCTTTTATGCAGTTTAAGCTTGAAGTGACAACTAAGCAATGCCGAGTTCCATGGCAAAAACATAATTAACAAAGAGTGCAAAAATTGTAGTGAGACCAAAAATGAATAATAAATTTTCTGCATGCGTCTTTTGCGGGTCATCAAACGGTTTAAACCAAATCTATTGCCAAGCAGCAGAGGAATTAGGGACACTCCTAGCTAATAATAATATCAATATCGTTTATGGTGGAGGCAACACCGGACTGATGGGGACGCTTGCTAATTCAGCTTTGGCTGTGGGGGGGGATGTAACGGGTGTAATACCAAATTTTCTGCACGAGTCAGAAGTTGGTCATCCTAATCTTACAGAATTGATTATCACGGACAATATGCATGATAGAAAAAGACTAATGTATGAACGGGCGGATATATTCATTTCATTACCTGGAGGTACGGGGACCTTTGATGAAACAATAGAGACGATGACCTGGGTTCAATTGAATATTTTTAATAAAGAAATTATTCTTGTAGATATAGGAGCGTATTGGGAACCATTTTTAACTCTTGTAAAACATGGCATAAAAGAAGGGTTTATAAATAAAAAAAATGAATCCTTACTAACATTAGTACAATCTCCTCAACAGGCTATAGATGTGATAAACCGGGCCCAACAACAAGAGATTTGATTGTAACTTTTTGCAAAGGCTTTAGACAGTTTTTCAAAAAAACCACGACAATTTATGTATAAACAACAGAAGAATGATTGTAGAAAGCAGTATGAAAGATAGTATAATGCAAAATCTTTACATGCGCGAAGTGAACAAGCATAAGAATAGTAGGTCGCAGAACATGAAAAGGCTCCCTGCTGCGGATGAAATTATAATTAGTTTGAACCTAAATTTTAGTAAAGAGGCGTAAATGATCGATTTAATGTCAATTGCACAAACTGAGGCCAAAGGAGGAGATTTATTCGGTACTCTTGAAGCGCTTTATAAACCAACGGATGTTCGCCCCGATGGACATCCAGATGCTATTGTTTGGCAGGGGGGTAATTTTGATGGAACGGTGAACCCAGTAGCACACTCACTCACCGATGCATACGCTCTAATAGGCACAATAGCAGCAGCCGATATTTTGGGTTTACCGTTTTATGCTGTGCCTATGTGGTCTCAATACCGTCACGATACCCAGCTCGAATGCCTAAGCTGGTTTGGAAATATGCCGTGTACGTCAATCAAGTGGTCAACAGCGGGTGATGCCTACGTGAATGATGGTAAGGGTGGCCGTGTTGTTGTGATGGGAAAATCTGGAAACGCCCCTTTACGAACTCAGGCTGGAGTTTATTGCAACGTAAGGCCATACGGTCCAATAACAGCAGTCCGATGCATGCCATGCTTACCGTACTCGCAGAATAAAACAAAATTTGATGTTGATTCAAAGACAGGGTTAATTCATTCAGAAATGAATTCGCCAGGGATTCAAA